>JBEKGV010000081.1:0-9696 GCA_050012615.1 Acetobacteraceae bacterium
GATACTCTGGCGCGAGGCGGTAATCGAGGGCAAACAAACGGGCGTTGCTCCAGGTCGCGAGTCGCGAGGTCACGGAACGATGGGTTCGCGGCGACATCGCGACATAGCCACCGCCGTGAAAATAAAGGATGCATCGGTCCCGCGCCGCGTGGTCCGGTGCTGAGGGTTCAATCCATTCACCCTTCAGCGCCGTTCCGTGCTCAATACGAATCCGCCAGGACCGATTGAGCTTCGCCCGAAATGGCACTCTCCCGCTTAGCGCGCGCAACTCGGCGATATCCCGATCACGAAGCGAATTCGGTTTGATCCAGCGACGCAAGGCCCAGGTCAACGCCCGGTTACGCAAGCTCATTCCGGCGCGGTCATTCGGATTGCCATGGGACACGGTTTCAATTCATCGCCGCGCCGACGGCCACCTCATCGAGGATACGCCCATCTTCGATATGAATGATTCGATCGGCGAACGGCACGATGCGCGGATCGTGCGTGACGACCAACACTCCGCGAGACGGATCTTTGGCGATGTTCGACAGTATCGTCATGATCCCATGACCGTTTTCGCTATCCAAGGCACCCGTCGGTTCATCCGCGAGGATCACGGATGCATCTCCCACGATGGCGCGCGCGATCGCGACGCGCTGTTGCTCTCCACCACTGAGTTCGCGTGGAAACGCATTTTCCTTGTGCGAGAGACCGACTGTAACCAACACTTCCTTTGCCTTGGCGATCGCTGTTCCGGAGCGAACCCCGCGCACGTCCAATGCCAGCCGCACGTTGTCCATGGCCGTCAGTGTCGGAAACAGATGATAGGATTGAAAGACGAACCCGATATGATCCCGCCTGAGCTTGGCCAGGTCACCAGATCGTGCGTCGGCCGTGGAACGGCCGCGTACAAGAACCGTTCCTTGTGTCGGCGTCAGTATGCAACCGAGCACCGAGAGCAGCGTGGTCTTGCCGCTTCCGGAAGGTCCCATAAGCAGGGTCAGCTGACCGCATCCAAGCGACAGACTCACGCCTCTGAGAGCCTCGACCCGACCGGCTCCATGACCGAGAAATTTCACCACATCGGTGGCCTCGATGACCGGCTCAGTCATTGCCTGAATACTCTTGAGAGGTCGATGCTCATCACTTGCACGATGGCGGCAACGGCCGATGCGACGCACATCAGAACGGTGAGTAAGAACAGACCCAGGGTCAACAGGGGTGTCATCACGATCGGCAACGCTGTTTCCGCGGTTACCTCAACAATGATCAGACCGATGCACGCCGCCAGAAAGAAACCGATGACGGCACTGAGAAGCGCCTGGCAGATGATGACTTTGTGAATATAGACGCCGGACGATCCGATGGCCCGCAGCGTCGCGAATTCGTCCAAATGGTCCTTGGTACTGGAATAGAGCGTTTGGGCGACAATGACCGTGCCAACGATGACGCCGAGCAAAGCTCCCGCGAACAGGGCGGCACCGGCACCTGTGCCCAACAACCAGAACGCGCGGCTTCGAGTCCGAAACTCATCGGGTGTCAAAACTTCAACCCTCGCGAGATTCGCCAGCAACAGATTACGAACGGAGGCGATATCGGCCTCGGGGGAAACATGGACAAGAATGTAGGACACACGGTTTGGCGAAGTTCCAATGTAGGCTTGCGCTCGATCGAGCGCCGTGAAGACGTAGGGCGTTGTCGTGAATGATCGGATGCCGTTGGTAATCGCCATCACCTGCGCACTTTGTTCGCGGATTTCCGTGCTTTGGCCGATTCGGGTGATGCCAAGCCGGGCGAAATATGTCTGATCTATCGCGACGGCATGAGGTGTCGAGAGAGCGTCAAGTTTGCCCTGGACGACATTCCAGGGATGCAAACCCTCGGTACTCGTGCTCGAACCGATGATGAAAATCGGTGTCGTGCCGCCGCTCGGGACCGCCCACTCGGTGAATCCAATCACGACCGGAACCGCGTCCGTGACCCCTTTGACCGACAAAGCGTAGGTGCGGTCGTGCGCGTCCAACAAGGACGGGTCTTCGAAGCATTTCGTGCCGAGCGGAACGATCCAAAGATCGGCGGAAGCATGGTCGATCATCGTCGTCACCATGCGCTCGAAACTCAAAAAGAGGCCCATTTGGACGGTGACAAGAACAATGGAAAAGACGATCCCCACCACGGTCGCGATGAATCGAAGCCGGTCCTGGAACAAGTTGCGAGATGCGAGCCTAAGAATCAGAGACATCGGAAGCTCGATCGCACCGGCGTTTTGGTCCTACCGCGCAATGTGCGGCGATCGAAATACCTGATGCTCGTTCTCATATTGGCCCGCGGGCGCCGGGCTTCCTCGGGATGACGGTGCGCTCGCCAACAGCCGTCGCTTCACTCCGATGAGCAGCGAACCGAAAGGAACGAAGCGCGTGGCGACCGTTGTGGCCCAGGCGAGAAGCAGCGTCGCGCCAAAGACGACCGTGGCCTTCGCGATGGCGAACAACGCCACGTCCAGAAGGGCATATTGAAGCCAGACGACAAACAGATAATGAAACAGGTACATGCCAAAGGCGTTCTCCGCCAGACTGTCCAATATCCGCGAACGCGCGGTGCCGAATCGCAGGCATCCAGCCACGACGAAAAAGCAACCAGAAACGCAAGCCACCGCGAAGCTGACATTCACAATGACCTGGAGGATTACAGGCGCCGAGGCCGTGTAGGTCATTGCCAGGGCGGTCAGCCCCATCCAGAGGAGAAAGGATCCGAGCGCCGCCGCGAGCCAGATGGTCCAGCGTCGCGCGAGCATCCCCTCGGGCGCGAGGAGTCCGTGTTCGAGGCCGCGAGCTCCAACCCCAAGGCCAGCGAAATAGAGGACGCAATACAGCAGCGGGCGGCTGAACTGAAGCGCGAACGGCCCGTTCTCGGACCAGGTCCAAGGCGTGAAGATTAGCGCCAGCGGGACGTAACCCAGGGCGGAAGCCACTGCCAAACCGACAAAGTACCGGCCTGGACGAGAGTCGGCGGAAGATGACAATCCAGCGAGGCGGTCAACCAGTCTTGGGGCGAAGCGATGCACCGTGGCGGCGAGGATGGATAACGCCAGGAGCTGCCACAGGAACCACATCGGTCCGTTCGGCCAGAACGGTAGTGCCAAAAAATGCCGACCATAAGCGCCGAGACCTGGATCGATCGCCGTCACGCGGTAAACCGGGTAAAGCGCAAGCGGCATTACGATCATTAGCGCGAAGACAAAGGGAATACCGAGCCGCGCGAACCGGCCGCCAAGAAACTTCCGGGATCCTTTACGCACGAGACTGGACCGTGCGAACAGAGCCGAGAGAAAAAACATCAACGCCATCAGATAAACGTCCTGCCAGGCGCAAAAGATGTCGAATCCGAACCACCGATGGCCGTCGACCATGGGAAAGGCGCGCCACTGATATGGGGAGTGATCGAATGGAAACGCGGACGGTCCCAACGACCCAAGATAAGCCAGCGTGGAATGAAAAGCGATTACGATAATGATAACGACGGCCCGCAAATTATTGAGCGCGAGACTGGATTTGGAGATGCTCATGTCGTGTTCCGGCACGGCGACATCAGAGGCGCCCCGCATGGTGGCCTATCTTCTCGTCATGCCTGCTCCTCGCTCGCACTCCGGAGCCGTCCGTGAACGCGCTCAAAACCGGTGACCTCTGCGGCACGGACCCGAGCCTAAACGAGCGTGAAACCACGCCAATGTCGCGATCCTGATTTTGGATCAGGAACATCGGATAACCCTCAAGTGTGTGAGCCAACCACATTATGAACGCCATGAAGAGAACGAAAAGAATGGCAAACAGAACGACCGGGACGATAAACCAAGGTGAGAAGAGCATGAGGCTGTTCCTTTCGGAACGAGAGTGCTGAGTTTCTCATTCTATACGCATTGGCACCGACTGAGTTGCTCGATCAGAGCCGTAGTTTACGTAGGCACGCCAGGCTCGCGGGCAATATCCTTGCGCATGAATGCACATACAGGCATCGACGACAGCACGACAGACTCGGAAAATACCTATTCGGAAATCGCCAGGTGCATCAGAATGGCGCGGGTCGGCTTTTTCTGACTGTGAATCGGCGCCTGAAGTTGTTCGTACCCCACGTCAGCTTGATACATTGATTTCACAAATATCAGCTCTCGTTGTTCCGAGATGCGATCGGCGGTGAAATATTGACACGCGGAAAGTGGACGCAGCCTACTGTGGCTCGTCCTTGTCCGGGCAACGCGGGTAACTAAATTGATATAGCGCAAAAGAGCGACGAAACTTGTCGGGCCGCCTCCCCCCTTTGTTCCCGTTTCTTCCGACATTCCAAACCTCCGACGGAATTAGGCTATTAAGTGGAGAGTCGCGGCCGGTCGGACGGTGGCGCTCCATGATCCATTGGCCCGTAATGGTTCTTCCAGGTCATCTCGATTTCGAGGAGGGCGGCTGTTTGGCCTTCATCCGATAGGTGCCGGAATTGGTCCACGACGCCTTTTACTTGCTCGTTCATCTTACTGCCTCCCGAGCTTTGGACACGTTACCATAAGTCAATTCTTTCGAACGCTCCAGTACGTACTCCTTTCCCACAACTCCCCGTCAGGCCGGTCGCGAAGGCGACGGGTTTCATTTTGCTGGTAAGGGCCTGACAGTCGTCAGTCCTTCAGATCCGGAAAGCGGATGCCGCAAACGTCGCGTATCTCGCCGTCGATCACCTTCGGGCAGTCTGCCGCAAGGATGCGGCGCAACGTCGGCACCGGCAGGTCGGGACCGTGTTCGGCCAGGACACGCCGGGTCCGCAGCTTGCCCCGCCGATCACATCGGTTGCACGATACGGATACCCAACCTGGGCATAGAGAGGCCATGTCGCGGAGAGTGATGACGTCGGAGGGCATGTCGCGCAATTACAGTCGTTGGAGTACTAAAAGGTAGAGAGGCGCAGTGTACGCCCGTCCAGGCTCAGTGTCCGCCTGTCCAGGCTCAGTAAACGGTGCCCCGGAGAAACCCCACCCAGACCACCACAATAACGACTGACCGACATTAGGCAATTCGGTATTTTTACCCATTTCACGATTGTTACACCCGTGGCTCGCATCACGCCCGCCAGTAAGTCCATGCCGACGCAGTCAATGAACAAGTTGGTACTACCAACAGCAGCAATCCCCCGTACAGCTACCTCCAAATGACCCCTTACCTTTCCTTGGAGAAGAATGACCGGCGTTTCAGCGTTGGCAGGTACTAGGTATTTTCCGAAGGTTGATCCGGGACCCGAGATGGTAATCCTACAAAGGAAAGCTCTGAATGGTCCGAGTTAAATCAACGGTTGGAGTATTCCCCATGCAAAGCTTTGATGAACAGCTTGACGCGATCGGAACGGACCTGCGTGCCGCGCGGGAAAGTCTCGGTTGGACGTTGTCTGATGTCGCCAAGAAGTTACGAATCCGCCTGTCCTTTCTTGAAGCGCTTGAAGCCGGTCAACTAACGCGGATTCCGGGGAACGTCTATGCGCGTGGGTTCCTTCGGAACTATGCGACGGCGCTCGGCCTCGACGCGGAGGAGACGGCGCGCCGGTACTGGGCCAAAGCCGGAGGAATGGCGACGCATCCTGAACTGGTGTTTCTCGTGCCGGAACCGGAGCGAGGCATGCGGGCCAGCGCGCTGATATCGCTTGGCGTGATCCTGATTGGCGGCGTCTATGCCAGCTGGTACCGCATGTCGGGAGAAGGTGGAGGCCCAGCCAGGACCGTGGCGGCAAACCCGCCGCGCCTTGCCTCGATCGCGGAACCGGCGCTGTCTGGGCCACCCGGTGAACGCGTCGCGGCTCTCGAGCCGTCGCTGGCAAATCCGCCGCGGATCAACGCGCCACGAATATCGGCAGATCCGGGCGCGGCGATGGCCACAATGATCGCCATGCCGGTGACCGTTCCGGCACAGCGGCCTGATCCAAGCCTGCAATCCGCGCCAGTGGCGCCCCAGAAGGTAGACGCCGCGAACCCGGATGGCGTGCGGATCGTGCTACGTTTCACTGCCGATACCTGGATCCAGGTCAAAGAGCCCGGTGCTCGACCTCTGCTGTCGAAGGTGATGAAGACGGGTGAGACATTCGCTGTTCCCGACATGCCCGACGTGATCCTGACCACCGGCAATGCCGCTGGCGTCGAGGTCGTCGTCGATGGAACCGTGGCACCACCACTGGGAGGGGCTGGCGTAGTGCGCAGGGATGTGCCTCTGGACCCGGATCGGCTCAAGGCCGGCGTTATCCCCGTCTCGACACGGCCATAGCGATTCCGCAAGGCGGACGCATCATGAGGCAGTGATCGCCGGGCAAGCCTGGGCGCATCGGATGTAATGGGAGTTGTTTCAGTACCTGCTTCAGGTACGATAATCGCGACCACCGATTTGTCGAGGCTGAGTCGACCCGGGCCTACCTGCAAACGCTTCTGGAGCATGTTCTGGCGCACGGCCGTCCAGTGCCGTTTTACTCGAACCGCCACGGGATTTTCCGGGTGAACACCGCGGACGCCACGAGTGGTGATGGTAAGGCGAAATTGGCCGTGTGGCGGACCGTTTGGGGATCGCTGTCATCCATGCACGGATACCTCAGGCGAAAGGCCGCGTGGAGCGGACGAACCAGACGTTGCAAGACCATCCGGTGAAAACGATACGACTCCCCAACATAGATTCGAGGGAGGCGGCGAATGCGTTTTCACCAACTTTTATCGAAGCGTTTAACCAGCGGTTCGCGGGTCCGCCACGCGACGACGCCTCGACGTTCCGGCCTTGGATACACACACCGGAGGTGTTGGACACCGCCTTGGCGCGGCGCGAGGAACGGGTTCTCTCGAAGGCGCTGACGTTCAGTTCAGCGGGCACAAATATCGCGTCAACGTCAACGGCCCGGGGACGGCTTTGCGCGGCGTCAATGCGGTCACTGCCTCCCTTGGACAAATATCCATCCATTTCGTTTCGAGGATTCGCACATCGCGGCGATGGCCTTTCACCCTGGGGGCATCCCTCAGCACAGTCCGCAACCTGTCCCTCCTCTTGGAGCCATACCCTCTGTTCATCTTTCGCGAGCATTTGCCGCACAACAGGATGGCGGTCTTCCACGGAGTTGGAGGGGCACGGATGAGGTCAGTCATCGCTTGAGATTAGGCGGGTTGTTCGGGCTGAGGAAGTCAAGACCTGGCGGTGCATGTGGCGACAAGCGCGAGGAAGGATGTGCCATGCGTGCGACGATTTTGGTGGGCTGACCCTGCCGCTCGCGTTGAAACTGCGTTGCAACGATCAATTCGGCATAATCGAACTAAGAGCGCCTCCGCGCCCGAAATGCCAAATGACATATGCGCACTCAATCCCGATTGATGCAGCCGTAATAAGAGAGTGGGGCGGTTCCGCGCGGAAGCCTCACAGCAGTCACATTCCCTGCTTTCATGCAATTGTCCTCGATATAATGCGGAATACCTCCCACGAACGCTGGCGATGAAATTCGGTACAATCGGAATTATCTGACGCCGGCTTGACCGGCTCATTGCTTCTACACGCAACAGAAAGGGCCCTTTTCGTGTTCCAGACGCCAGTTTTTCACCTACTGCAAACCAAAGCATTATGAAACGGGTGGGAATTAAGCGGTTTGGTGGCCTCCTCCGGCCTGGACGTTCTGTTCTGCTGTTGAATGTCCTGGTTATAGTAGCCATTGGCGCAACCAGCGGCTTCACAATTTGGGATAATCGTCAGTCTGCACTCGAAGAACATCAGAACGAGATGAAAAGCATGGGCGTCGTTCTCGCCGAACAGACCTCGCGCTACGTGCAGGTGATCGATCTGACATTGCGGGACGTGCAGTCGCGAATAGCCCAGCTGAATGTTACGAATTCAGCGGATTTTCAGCGTCAGTTGGGAACCCAACAGATCCACAACTATCTGGCCGAACGTTTGGCGAATGTCCCGCAAGCCGATGCCATCGTCCTGAACGGTGCCGATGGTCTGGTCGTTAACTGGTCACGGGACTGGCCCGTCGCGCGGGTGGAATCATCCGACCGTGATTTCTATGCATATTTCAAGGATCATAACGATCCGGACGTGTTCGTGAGTTCGCTATCAAATAATCGCGGCACCGGCCAACTAAGCTTGTTTATCGTTCGCCGCATCAACGGTACGGACGGCGGGTTTCTGGGTATGGTCCTCGCGGTCGTGGATATCAAAAATCTGATAGATTTTTATCAAACCGCCGGGAGCCTCTCGAAAGAGGCGGTGACCCTGTTGCGTCGCGACGGCACGATGCTCATTCGCTATCCCAACCCAGCATCGTCGATTGGCGTGAAGCTTCCGCGAAAATCACCCTGGTATGCACGGGTGGCCGAAGGTGGCGGCAGTTACCTCACGACCGGCGTGTTGGACGGTACTCGGAGCCTCATCTCAGTGCATCCTCTGGCGGAATATCCGCTCGTGGTCGACATCGGGATTGAGGAGGTGGATGTCTTTGCTCAGTGGCATGAGGGAGCCGTCCATATCGCAAGCTTCGCGTTGGCGGGCGCACTCGCCTTTTCGTGCTTATTCTGGATGTTGGCGCGTCAGTTCCGGCGGCAAGCTAACCAGAACGCCAATTTGGAGGAAGCGGCGATCAGTTTGAGTGAAGGTCAGCAGACGTTGCGCGCCTTCGCGGAGATGTCGGTGGACTGGTTCTGGGAGCAAGACGCCGATCTTCGCTTCAAGCGGGAAACCATCATACCCTCTTTGAGCCGGTCAGACGACTGCGGCAAGACAAGATGGGAAGTCGCGGGGTCAGCGATGAGCGAGGAGCGGTGGACCCCCCATAAGGCTGATCTCGCCGCCAGGCGTCCCTTTCGCAATTTTTGCCTGGAACGTATTGGTTCCGACGGCGCGCGTCACTTCATGAGCCTTAATGGCGATCCGATCTTCGATCGAAACGGCGTCTTCAGCGGCTACAGGGGCACCGGGCGCGAGATTACCGAGGAAGTCGAGGCTAAAGCGCGATTGGCGCGGGCAAATTCTAAACTGGAGTTGGGTCATCAGCAATTCCAGGCTGTATTGAGCAACATAACGCAGGGCGTCTGCTTATTCGATGGCGAGAAGCGCCTGCTGGTGTGGAACCGACGCTATGCGGAGATTTATAGCTTGCCGTCCAAGGCGATCCGAGTTGGTTGTTCCCCTGAGGAGATCATTGGATATCGCTTCGCCAGCGGAAGCGTGCCTGACATGTCGATTTCCGACTACCTTGCCAGCGCGAACCAGCTCGTCGCGGAGAAGCAGTCGTCAGACAATGTCGAGTCGTTGAGGAATGGCCGGATTGTCGCTGTTCGCTATCAGCCTGTCCATGGTGGCGGCTGGGTTGAGACACACGAGGATATAACGGTGCGGCAGCAGGCGGAGGAGAGCATCGCGTTTATGGCCCGACACGACGCGTTGACCAGACTGCCCAACCGGGTGCTGTTCCGGGAACGGATGGAACAGGCCATCGCCATGGCAGGCCGTGGAACCGAGTTCGCTGTAATCTGTTTCGATCTGGACAATTTCAAGCAGGTGAATGACACGCTGGGCCATCCGGTCGGCGATGGACTTCTGGTGGCCGTGTCTGACCGGCTGCGGACTTGTGTCCGCGAAGTTGACACCCTGGCGCGTCTCGGCGGGGATGAGTTCGCCATTATCCAGGTTGGCGTTCGCCAGCCCAACGACGCCGAGAGCC
>JBEKGV010000082.1:0-9624 GCA_050012615.1 Acetobacteraceae bacterium
CCAGGGCCTCGCACCAGCCCATCAGGTTGCCCGGCGTGGCGACGGCGGTGGGGCCGAGGGCGTTCTTCCGTCCGACCGTGTCCATGTTGCCGGGCGCGGCTTTCGGGTCGGGTGTGTAGGTCGCAGGCCCAGTGGCGAGAGGCGCCATGCTCTGATTGTCGATGACGGTGTGGGTGCCGTCGGCGAGACGGATATGGGCCATGCCGCCGCCCAGTACGCCGACCATCATGGGCTCGACGACAGTCAGCGTGAAAAACGCGGCGATGGCGGCGTCGATGGCATTGCCCCCCGCGGCGATCATTTCGGCGCCGGCGGCGGAGGCGAGGGGGTGGTTTGTGACCACCATGCCGCGCCGGCCGGTGGCGGGCCGCTTCTCGCACTGGAAGGTCGTGCCGGCGCGCGAGCGCCAATTTTCGATGGTCATCGCGATAGAATCCTCGGACGTCAACCGCCAACATCGCGCGAGGATCGCGGTTTGGGAAGCGCGCGGCGGGGAGGCTCTCGGATGATTCGTTCCTTCGCCGTATTATGCTAAACAGCCCACAAGATGTCCCAGCCAACCGCCACCGCCTCGTTGACGTTTCCTTTGTTTGGCTCGCTGAGTGCCGAGGACAGTGCCGCGCTTGCCCCACTCCTCCGCTCGCGGCGTTATGAGGCCGGCCGGGTCATTTTCCAACGCGGAGACCCGGCCGAAGAAGTGCTTCTGATGACCGCGGGCCAGCTGCGCATCTCGGTTTGCTCCACCGATGGCCGCGAGCTGGCGTTCCGTGTCGCGACCCGAGGCGACATGGTTGGCGAGATCGGCGTGCTCGACGACAGCGTCAGGACCGCGGACGTCACGGCACTTCGGGTCTCCGACGTGCTGGTTCTCTCGCGCGCCGACCTGAAGCGCCTGCTGACCAGCCGGCCCGCTATGGCGATGGGTGCGATTCGTTTCTTGTGCGGCCGGTTGCGCGACACCAGCGAGCAGCTCGAAGCCCTCGCGTTGCAGCGCGTCGAAGCCCGCCTCGCCGGCTTCCTGCTGCGTCTCGTGACCGCGGCAGGCCCAGTACGCGATGAGGCGGAACTGACGCTCGGTATTTCGCAGAGCGAGATCGGCGCTCTGATCGGCGCCAGCCGGCCAAAGGTGAACGGCGCCTTCAGTGTGTTGGAGGAGCAAGGAGCGATCCGGCGCGACGGCAAGAAACTGCACTGCCGCATCAGGGTCCTTGGCCGTATCGTCGAGTCATCCGCCGACTGATGCCACTCCCCCGCGTTCGACTGGGCTCTGGCACAATCGCGGGAATGGCTGGCGGCGCGGTACTGGCGGTGTTGCTGGCCGGCTGGCTGTTCGCGACCGGCGGAGTGCGTGGCGCTCTCCGCGAACGCAGCCTGGATGTCCTGCTGCCCGCCGTGTTGAGCCAGCCGTCGCCGTCCGGTGAGCGAAACAATGTCCCCGATGTACTTGTCGTCGACATCGACCGCGCGTCGTTGGCCCGTATCGGACCGTGGCCCTGGCCCCGTGCCCGGTTAGCGCATCTCGTCGCCACGATCGCCGATGCGCACCCGAAGGCGCTTGGCGTCGACATCTTGATTGCCGAGCCGGACCGTCTGTCCCCGGCCGCGTTGGCGCGAGCGCTTGGCGCGGCCATTGGGCGGACCGACATCGCGGCGCTGGCCGCCACCCTTCCGGACGCCGACATGGCGCTTGCCGCCGCGCTGCGCTCGGTGCCGGCCGCGCTCGGCTTCGCGCTCGACCCGGAAATGGCGGGGACAACTCTGCCGGCGATCCCGGTTCTCACGCGGGGCGAGGTCAGTCTGACCGACATCTGGGAGGCGCCGGGCATTATCGGGCCCACGCCCGTGGTCGCCGCCGGTGCCCAGGGCTTCGGTGCCATGGTGTTGGCCGCCGATCCGGACGAACTCGTTCGGCGCGTGCCGCTGCTGGTAGCGGCCGCCGGATCGGTGCGGTCCGGCCTCGCGGTTGAAACGCTCCGGTTGGCACAGGGCGCGGGCGAGCTGATCACCGGCCCCGGAAGCGTGCTCGGGATCGGCGCGATCACAGTGCCGCTGGATCATGATGCGGCGCTACGCCTGGTGCCTCGCACCGACGCCTGGTGGGAGGCACATCGCATCTCGGCGGGCGCGCTGTACGACGATCCCGCGGCGGCGCAGGCGGTAGCTGGACGTATCGTCCTGCTCGGCGGAAGCGCCCCGGAACTCGGTGGCCTGCGAGGTACGCCGTCGTCGCCGGTCACGCCATCGGTGCTGATCCAGGCGACCGCGATCGATACGATGCTAAGAGGACCATTGCTGCGCAGGCCTCCCTGGCTTTCCGACGCGGAGACCGGCGGCTTGTTGGCTCTTGGTTTGCTTGGCTTGCTGCTGGCCATTCGGCTAAGTCCATTGGCGGCCACGTCGTCGATGCTGCTTCTCTGCCTGGTTTGGGTCTCAGGTGCGGTCTGGGCGGCGCGCGTCCCGGGCCTGCTGGTTGACCCGGCCGGGCCGCCCCTGATTGCCGCCGGTGCCGTCGCGATCGCCGCGTTGGCGCGTTTCATCCGGGACGACTTGAACGCCAGACGGCTGCGAGCCAGCTTCGAGCAGCATCTTGCGCCAGAAGTCGTTCGCCGCATTTCCGCCGATCCCGCTTCTCTGCGGCTGCGCGGCGAACAACGCGAGATCACCGCTTTCTTCACCGACATCGAAGGCTTCACCAGCATGACCGAACGAGCCGAACCGACCGATCTGGTCGCGCTGCTCGACATCTACTTCGACATGGCCGGCCGCGTGGTCACGTCGCACGGCGGCATGATCGAGAAGATCGTCGGCGATGCCGTGCATGCGTTTTTCAACGCCCCGTTCGATCTCGACGACCATCCGCGGCGCGCGGTGGATTGCGCGCTTGCTTTGCTCACGGAGTCCGAGGTGGTGCGCCGTTCGCCTCTGGGTTTGAAACTTCAATTGGGGAGAACTCGTATCGGTATCGAGACGGGCATGGCGACCGTCGGCGATATCGGCGGGAGCCGAAAGCTGGACTACACCGCCCATGGCAACGTGATGAATACCGCTGCCCGGCTGGAGGCATTCAACAAGGAACTTGGCTCATCGATCTGCATCGGCCCAGGAACGGCAGCGCGGGTACATCAGGGGACGCTGCGTCCACTGGGCGCGGTGACCCCGAGGGGCCAAAGCCGCCCCCTCGAGGTCTACACCCCGGCCGAGTTGCCAGGTTGATGCGGTATTAGGTATCAAACCCCACTGCGGACTGCGCGCTGGAGTGGGGGAATGTCCGGGCTTTTTTTGTCCTATTCGCGGACAGATCGTGACCTCGCACACGAGATCCTCCTGGGAATGAGGGACCTCGGGGTTGAAGTCTGGTGGGACGAGGAGATGCCAGGCGTTGACTGGCAACGCGAGCTCGAACGCAGGATCAATGCACTGGCCGCGGTGATTGTGCTTTGGACGCCGGCATCGATGAACAGCGAGAACGTCCGTGACGAAGCACGCCTCGGGCAGCGCATGGGAAAGCTGGCCAATGTGCTGGTAAGCGTAAGCGCACCCCCGTTTCCTTTCGATCGCGTGAACGGCCTGCCCCTCGACGGCTGGATCAGAAATCAACCACATGGTGGCTGGGCGCGACTGGTCCGAACGGTTGAAGATCACCTGGTGACAGCCGGCATTGTTAAGCCGGGGCTGCTCACCGGACGTCTTTCTGATCGCGAAACCATGTTCACCGCGGCGAGGGACGAAGTGGGGAGAGCGGAGCTGAACTATCAGGCCGCTGTGTCGGAACACGAGAAATCGGCCGCCGCGGTGGACGCGGCCGAAATGGCCCTCGGGACCGCCGAAGAACAACATCGCCGGGTTATCGAAATCCGTGGAAGTACTGCGCTGCTCCGCGCTTCCCGGACCGAAACAGAGGAGGCGCTGGCGAGCAAAAGGGACGCTGAAGATCGAAGAAAGGCGTGCGCGATCGCCCTGGCCCACGCGGCCGAGACGCTTGCGGCCGCGACGGCGAACCTCGCCCGGCTTGGCGCCGAAACCAACGTCGCATCGCTGCTTTCGTTCGAAAGTATCGAGCGGCCTTTGGGCAAACCGCCGCCGGAGCCCACTCAGCAGGCCCCCTCGCGGCAGCCCCCCTCGCAGCAGCCCCCCTCGCAGCAGACCGCCTCGCCGCCGACGCCCTCGGGTACGCAGACGGAATCCCATAAGCAAACAGATGCTGGAAGCATGCGGGATGTGGCGGGAACCAATGACATCCCGCCGGTCACGGACGGCTCGCCCAAACAAAAATCTTCCGTTTTCGCCCGGGCGATGGCCTTCAAGTGGTCGGTGTTGTATCTGGTGGCTGGCGAATTGTTCGTCCTCCTACACTTCGTCGTGAACCTGTCCCTCGATGTAGGTTGCAATGTCGCCGATATCGGATTGATCGCTGTCTTTTACACCCAGGTGCTGGCGCAGAGGGAGATTGGATATCGAATTCTGATCGCTGTCGCGATAATTGCTGTTCAACAGCATTCAGACGTGGCATGGGTGCCAGGGCTAAGGATTTTCGCGGTTGCCGCATTTGGGATGGCGGGGTTACTGGCATTCGGAGCGCGGTCGCTTGGGTGGTCAAACTTTCTCAGCGCCGCGACTGGTGCGATCGCGTACTGCCTTCTGAATTTTGGCCTCCTTTGCATTTACGTCGCCGATATCTACGGGCTGCCAGCCGGTTGGTTCGGTGAGCAGATACTGGCATTGGTGATCGTCCTGATCCCACAAGCCATGATCCTTGCCGTGGCTTACTTCACGGTCAGGCGCACCCTTGAGGACAGCTGACGTAAACGTTCCATTGCCAACGCAGTCTTTTCGCACGCTCGAGCCCATGCCGAAATGGAGCCTCGCCGTACGTCCCGAAGGCGAAGCCTAAACCGCGGCCACGCGCAAATCACGCGACGCTGGCATCACGCGGCCCAAATGCGCTCCGGCAGTGGCGGTGGCAGCGCATCGCCGCGCGCATCACCGATCTCCGCGATACGGGCCCTGTCGAAACCGTTGAAGCTCGTGCGCAGGGAAGCACCATAGGCACCCAGCTGACCGATTTCAATCCAGTCGCCGTCAGCGATATCCGCCGGCAGCGAAAATGGGCCGTGCATTACATCCGCGCTGTCGCAGGTCGGACCAAAGAAACGAAACCCCTTCTGCTCTTCGCAAAGCGTGCCACCCGCCGGCCGGATGCAACGCGCCGGATAGCGAAAGCCCAACGCACCCGCGTCGGCGAGGCTGCCGTAGATGCCGTCGTTGATGTAAAGCGCATCGCCGCGCCGCGCCTGCACCTGCACCACGACCGATCCGCCGCTCGCCACCAGCGCACGGCCCGGTTCCGCCCACAACCGGGCGTTCGGCTGGCCGAGGCGGTGAAACCCCGCCTCGATCTCGGCCATGAACGCACCCAGCGGCGGCGGATCGACGTCGGGATAGGCGACCGGGAAGCCGCCGCCCACATCGACGATGTCGATCTTCACACCAGCCGCGGCGATCACCTCGCCGGCGATTTCCATCGCCTGCCGCCACGCCAGCGGGTCCAGGCACTGTGAACCCACGTGGAAAGCCACACCAAGACGCGCGGCATGTGACCGAGCCGCGCTCAGCAAAGCCGCGGCATCAACCCCTTCCACACCAAACTTGCCGGACAGGTCGAGCACCGCTCCACCCTTCGGCAGGGCGAGACGCAGGATCAGGCCGAGTTCGCCCGGGACCCTGGTCGCCGCCGTTTCCTCCAGGATTTTGGCCAACTCCGCTCCACTGTCGAGCACGAAGTCACGCACGCCGTGACGCGCCCATGCCTCACGGATCGCGCCGCGTGTCTTGAGCGGATGCATGAAGTGAATGGCCGCATCGGGGAAAATCTGCCGCACCAGCGTGATCTCGTTCGGCGACGCGCAGTCGAAGTGCCGCACGCCGCCTGCCCACAATGCCCGCAACACCGCCGGATCGGGATTGCACTTCACAGCGTACAGCACATCGCCGGGGAAGGCCGCGACGAAGTCTCGTGCCGTCGCGCTCAGCGTCGCCGGATGAATGCAGTGCACCGGCTCCTCGGGGCGCAGTTCGGCGATCAGCGCATCGACCGAACGCACCGGCGCGCCGACAGGGCCGACGTCCGGAAGATCGCGAACGCGGCGGCGAAGGGGGGATACGGCGGAACGAACACGGAGGCTGGACATCGCGGAAATCCTTCCGAACAGCGAACGAATGCGCTGGTTAAGCGCACTCGAAGGACCATTGGGGGAATGCAACCGAGCCCGCACGCGGAGACGCGAAGAGTGCGCTCCGGCGGCAGACTCAGGCGATGAGCGGACTTCGTTCCGCTACGGACCGAACAGCCAACATAGGCAGCTCCCTGACGACCCCGGCCCACAAATGGCCGGACCGGACGAAAAGGACGCTTACGTCGTTGCTGTGCCTCCTGGTCGTTCCAGGGCGGGCTCGCGGCACGTGCGATGCGTCAGCGAACGCTTCGAGCCCAAATGGGGTTCAAAGCGGTGACGGCTTATATAGGGATCGGCCCACGGCGCCGCATGCGTTTTGGAGATATGAGGCAGAACCTCACTGCATGGTCAGGCATTTACCACAGCGAGATATTCCCAAACGACCGTCGCCGCCGCCAGAGCGGTGATCTCCGCGCTGTCATAAGCCGGCGCGACTTCGACGACGTCCATGCCGGCGAACTGGATGCCACGCAGAGCACGCAGGATCGCCTGCACCTGCCAGGTCGCGAGCCCGCCGACTTCCGGCGTGCCGGTGCCAGGCGCGAAGGCGGGATCCAGCGCATCGACATCGAAGCTCAGATAAGCCGGTGCGGTACCGGTGACATCGTCCGCGACCGCACAGATCCGCTCCGCGACCGCGGCGGGCCCCATCGTATGGACGTCGATCGCGGAGAGGATCGTCACGCCCTGACCGATCGTCCAGTCCCAAACCTCGCGCTGCACCGGCGAGCGTATGCCGATCTGGATCATCCGGCGCGGATCGATCAATCCTTCTCGTATGGCATGATAAAAGACCGAGCCGTGCGCGTAATCCTGGCCGAAATTGGTGGGCCACGTGTCGACATGCGCATCGAAGTGAACCAGCGCCAGCCCCTTGCCGTGCCTCCGCGCCAGCGCGCGCAGCAGCGGCAGGGTGATCCCGTGCTCTCCGCCCAGACAAAGCAGATGATCGATGCTTTCGGCCTGCGCCTCGATCAGTGCGAGCGATCCGGGAATGTCGCCCAACGCGATCCTGAAGTCGCCGATGTCCGCCAGGTCGAGTTCGGCCGGATCGACCCAGAGCGTGGGATGGGCGCCATCGACCAGCATCCGGCTGGCACGGCGGATCGCCGACGGACCGTCACGCGTCCCGGCTCGATTGGTGGTGCCGATATCGAACGGCACGCCCGCGACGGTGAACGCCGTGCCACGATCCGAGCGCGTCACGCCCAGGAAGCCCGGCGGTGTCGCGAACGTCGGGGTACCGGCCATCATGATCTCCTGGATGCTGTCTGCCAGATCGGCATGAAATCGGCAAAGACCTGACACTTTCCAACTGGCATTCGTTTGATGTCTGAGGCAAGGGTCTCCACAAGTCACCCACTTGTCGAATGGATTCAGACTTGCTTAACTTCGCGGATGCAGCATCCACGTAGTTCGGCCATCCGTGGCCTCCGCCGGGAACTGACCGCGCTTCGCGGTCTATGGCCTGGCGTCGAAGCAGATTTGTATGCCATGGGTTACTCGGCGCTGGCCGATTTGCGAGGGAAGGACGCCGGTTCGCTCGCGGCGGAGTACTGTAGCCGTCTGGATCGACCGGCCGATCCACTGCTGCGCCCCTGGTTTACCTCGATCGTGAGGTTCGCCGAAACCGGGACGCCGACGCCCTGGTGGTACATTGTGCGTGAGGAACCGGTCGTCGAAAGTGAATCGATGCCGGCGTGACGCGAACCGGCGCTGGCCGTCACCGTAAGCCGGTCTCGAGCCGGTAAAACACAACCCGTCGTCAGTGGGTCAGGACGATCCAGCCGGGTCGATAAGGCCCGCCATGCCGGCGCCCCGCCTGTTTTGGCGGGCGCCAGACGAACCCATGTCGCGGGCATGCCGTTTCGGGGACAGGATTGTGCGATCATCCATTCGCTGATGTTTTGTGTCCACGACCGAAGCCGAGGAGCCTTGCGTGGCGAACAGCGAACTGATCGTGCGGTCGGGCCAGGTGCGTGCGCTCCGTCTGTTCGATCTCGCCTACGAGATCGACCTGAAGCGGGCCGAGGACCTTTGGCGCCAACGGACCCAGGGCGCGACCACGCGAAGCCGGCTGGCCGGCACGCCAGCCAAGGCCGTCTCGTTCGACGTGCCTCCTCTCGCTCTCGAACTAGGGCCGGTCGAACTGGAGGTCGGCGGCACCGGGATGACCGCGGCGGCGAGCGTGCGACTTTACGATTTTGGCATCGCGGCGGTGGCGTTGCGTCTGCCGGCACAGAACCTCTCCTGGACCGGCTTCATCCAGTTGGTGAACCAAACCGACAAGGCGATTGGGCCCGCCGTCGCCACCGCTGTCTGGGACACCCTGCTGGCGCAACTCAGGGACCTGCTGCGCGAGGCGCTCGATCGTCCAACCGCGGTTCCGCTCCAGGAGGACTATCTGATCGCCCTGGTGGATGCCTTCGATCAGCCGTTGACCGCCGAGGAATTGCAGGAACGCGCGGAGCTCGTGCCGCTCCTGTCGGGTGAGGATCGACCGCTATCGGACGGCGCGCGCCGCGATCTGCTTGGGCAACGTTTTTCTTACTACTCCGATGATCTGGCGGTGATCACCTGGGACCGCGCGTTCATCTTCGAGCCGCGGCCCGAGACCGACGTCGCGGACGTGCTGGAGATGGCGAACGCTCAGCTTCTGGAGATACGCACTTACGACGAGATGCTCGATGAAGAATTGCCCCGCATGCGCGACATGGTCGAGGCGGCGCGGAGGCGGCTCAATTTGCTCGCGTCACGACGTTATGCGCGGCTGGCACGCCGGCTCTACACGCTCGTGGCCGAGGTTTCCGAACTGACCGAGCGCGTGGACAACGCCCTGCAGGTGACTGAGGACGTCTACCTGGCACGCGTCTACGGCGCCGCGATGGAGCTGTTTCGTGTTCCCAACGTCAGTGCGGCGGTGGATCGCAAGCTCGCCATCATCCGGGAGACCTACACCGCACTTCACAGCGAGGCGGCCGGCGCGCGCGCCGAGTTGCTGGAGATCGCGATTTTGGTGCTGATCGCGGTTGAAATTATTCTGTCTTTGACACGCCATGGTTGATCGTTTCGGTTGGCTTCCAAAAAGGCAGTATTTCACCACGGAGGACGCGGAGGACCACGGAATTACACGGAGAAGCAAGACATGGCGCTTCGCGCGGTGTTCGGTTGAACGTCAGCGCGAAGCGCCCAAAGATTTTACTTCTCCGTGCACCACCGTGGTTCTCCGCGCCCTCCGTGTTAACCCAACTTCGCGAATTCGCGATTTAAGCGCGAGATAACCCATTGATGGCCATGGTGGGGTCGTTCAAAGGTCTTCACTACATCGGCGTTTGCGACTGTGCCGTGCCGGCGGTGATCCTGGGCGGCGGCTGAGCCGGAAGTTGCAGCT
>JBEKGV010000083.1:0-9602 GCA_050012615.1 Acetobacteraceae bacterium
TGGCGAGCAGGCGTCCATAGTCGTCCAGATCCGACTTGGTGGCACTATAGTTGCCCGCTCCCATCGCGAACCCGTCGGCGATGAGGTTGGCCAGCCCAAGCACCAGCACGACCGTACCCGGCAAATCGGCTCCGACGACCCCGGCGACAATCGCAAACGTCGTGATGGTTCCATCGATCCCGCCGTAAATCCAGTCACGGAGGTAATTACCGCGCGGGGCCTGAGCGAGACGCTGCCGGATTTCTTCCCGTGTATGATTGTGCTCCAACCGTTCGCGTGACGGCGAGAGATTGCCGCTCATGACCGCTTAACCGCTCACAGGTCGGATAGAACCCGCCGGTGTGACTGGGCGCCGCCAAGGTTTCATTTGTAATAACCGACGCCGCACATCTGATCGGCGACTCTGGTCACGAACGATATCTTTGCCGCCGGCACGTGTGAGCCGGGTTCCGGCCACATATAGCTGACCCCCACGATCTGTCCCTCCGCCGCGGTCGCCATCATTTCCTGCCCGAACGCGACACCGTCAACATCATACAGATCCTTGATGTTCCGGCCGATTTGTTGCGGATCGATATGCGCGTCGACAATACCGTCACGCCGGGCGCAAAAGACGTAGAGATCGCGGTCCCTGAAGCCGTCGCCGCCTCGCCGGAACTCCGCGAGTGCCTTGGCCTGGTCAGTCTTCACCGCGGCAACAGCTCGTTCCAGCATTGCCTTGGCATCCTGTGCGGAGGCTTTATTTTCGGCCTGGGCCGACCCGCCGGCCACCAGGGTTATGGCGAGGCATAGCGCTGACACGACACATTGAAACGTTTTCATTGTTTCCTCCGCCCTGAACGCGGCATGCGCGCTCGGCGCGGCGCCGCGGAAACCCTGCTACCGTCACAGCTCAGAAAATCAGCCAGGCGAACACATAGAGTGTGTTGTTGTCGCTCGCGGCTCGCCCAAATCCGTCATAGTTCGATGTGCCGCCATTGAATTGCGTCCAGATAGTGTATTGCACCCCGAGCTTCAGATTGAGCCACGGGCTCGCCCAGGAGTCGGCCTTACCAAACGGGACCCAGTCGGCTTCGAGGATGAGAGCGTTGCTGTTCGGCTTCCCGTTGGCGCTGCCGGATAATGGCGCTGCAGGAAACAGCAGCGGGTTGGGAGAGCCCCAGGTCCGTTGCCACGACATCGTCAGGCCGTAGGTCTGCTGGTAGTAATAGGTCAGCGTGGCCCGCGCCTGGTTCAGTGAATTGCCGGCCTGACTTGCTGCTCCCGAGTTGAAGGAACCAATGAGGTTCTGACGCTCATGATCGACGATGCCGAGCAGCGAAACGACATTCGTTCCGTCGCCGAGATATTGGTATCCTCCGTCGACCGCATAGTCGGTGTAACTGTCGTGGCCGAAAGAGCCGGTGGCCGAGAACGGCGCGTAAGCGGGATTGATGTTGGAATGCAGGAAGATGCCGCCGACATGGGCGGACTGGCCGTTCCAGTTCCATTCATAGGCGGCGCGCAGATAGGGCGCCGGGTTGGTCGTGCTGCCCGGCCCATATGCGTTCCCGGTCCAACTCAACACGGAAGGGCCGTAGGTGTTGTAAAGTCCGCCTTCGAGATAGAGCGAGCGATCATACCAGGAGTAGACAGTCGCACCGACGGAATTTCCAATCAGCCCGCTGGCGAGCAACGGTTGCGCCGTAGGGGTCGGTACCAGGGCCGACGCAACAAACGGATATCCCCATGCATAACTCGAATTGTAAGGGTCCTGCACGGTCGGGCCATTGTTTATGTCCAGGCCAAGACGCAGTTCAGTGTCGTGCACAGTGATCGGAGCGGTCACCCGCAGGTCGCTGTTGTCGAGATGGAACGCGCTGGCGATGCCGTCAAAGGTTCCCTGGATCAACGCGCCGGCATAGTCGTTGATGCGACCGCCCAGAAAGAGGCTGATCTGGTCCATGGCGAAATTGCCATTCGCGCCGTAGTTATTCGCGGCCGGGCCACCCTGCCCTTTCGTCGTATTGCTGTAAGATCCAAGCAGCATCAGCGAAAGCGGAATGGGCACCGCTGCGTCACCGCCGGTCTGCGTGTAACCGCTAATCTTGAATGCGCGCCCGAACGCCGTCAGTTGCGGCCCAAAGGCGCCAATGTGGCAGGCGGTGCAAGGCTGACCGGTCTGCTGCGCGAAGGCTGGGATTGCCCGCGCGAGTGCCGGAAAAAAGACGATAGCCAACGCTACCAGGATCCCGTGGATCGCTCGAAACAGATGCCTTCCGGACATGCCTTTTACTTTCAAGTGTGTTGACCAAAGGCACGCCAGTCGATCGCACCCCGTCCGCGCGGACCGGGCCACGACATCAATGCAATGTGGAAAGATAGGCGATCAGGTCCGCGCGCTTTTTCGCGTCCTTCAACCCGCCATAGGTCATGATCGTGTGAGGAACGACGGTGCCGGGGCTCGTGAGGTAGCGGTCAAGCGTCGCCGCGTCCCACGTCAGACCGGAATCCCGGTTCGCTGGCGAGTAATGAAATCCCGGAGCTTTCCCGGCCGGGCGGCCAACGATCCCAAACAGACTGGGACCCACCAGGTTCTTGCCCGCCTGCACCGAGTGGCAAATGCCGCATTGGGACTTGAATACGGCCTCTCCGGCGGCCGCATCCTGCACACTGGCAGAACGAACCACACCGCAGGTGGCTCCCGCGACGAAGGCGACCAGCGCCCACCGCCTCATGATCATGGATACCGATTGGCGCGGATGCGAGCGGCCTGGCAACGGTCGGGCTTGAGTACAAACCTCGGCCTGCTCGTCTTGCTCAATCGCCCGCGCCAATCGCTGAATCGCCTGACCGAGTTGGGTGTGGGCTTCAGCGAGCGATTGCTCGATGCGCGCGCGCTGATCGTCAGCCAGGCGCAGGTTGAGCATCGCCGTAAAACGATCGATGTTCATTTGGATGATGCAAGGTTCTTCCAGCATAGTCGGTCTCCCAATAAGGGATGCACGCAATCTATTGCCGCAAAAACCCGTGCAATCAGGCGAGCACCGCTCCCCAGTGACTTATGGAGCCGGACCTGTAGGTACGTTACCGGACATAGTTAACGCATGTCAATGTCGGCTGGCAGACCCCGAGGTCGGGGGTCGCGGTTTTGGCGCCCGACATACCGTTCCGTCGACCTCGGGGCGCGCCGCGCCGCCAGGCCCGCTCCCGCGATCGACGGCGATCCATTTGCCGTCACAGCGCTACGGATTGACGTTCGCGTTGCGCCGGCATTCCTTCGCGCCGGCCTCACAGCCGGCGCGAAGGCCGCCTTGTTACGACTTCAGAAAGTCCAGCAGATCGGCGTTGATTGTCTCCGCTTGCGTGGTGGGCATGCCGTGCGGGAAATTCTTGTAGGTCTTCATCGTCCCGTTCCGCAGCAACTTCGCGGACATTGGCCCGGAAGCAACGTAAGGAACAATCTGATCGTCCTCGCTGTGCATCACCAGCACCGGCACCATGATCTTCTTTAGGTCCTCGGTGAAATCGGTCTGCGAGAACGCGACGATCCCGTCGTAATGCGCCTTCGCCCCGCCCATCATGCCCTGCCGCCACCAGTTCGCGATGACTGCCTCCGAGGACGTCACGCCCGGCCGGTTGAACCCATAGAACGGCCCCTCCGGCAGGGCGCGATAGAATTTCGAGCGATTGGCCGCCAGTTGCGCCTGCAATCCGTCGAACACTTCCTTGGGCAGGCCGAGCGGATTGGCCGCTGTCTTCACCATCAACGGCGGCACCGCGCTGATCAACGCGGCCTTCGCGACGCGGCTTTCGCCATGCCGCCCCAGATAGTGAGCCACCTCGCCGCCGCCGGTGGAGTGGCCGACGTGAATGGCGTTCTCCAGATCGAGGTGTTCCGTCAGAGCGGCAAGATCGTCGGCATAATGATCCATGTCATGACCATCGCCCGTCTGAGCCGATCGCCCGTGTCCACGCCGGTCATGGGCGATGACGCGATAGCCGCGATCGAGGAAGAACAGCATCTGCGCGTCCCAATCGTCCGCCGACAGAGGCCAGCCGTGACTGAACACAATGGGCTGACCTTTGCCCCAGTCCTTGTAGAAAATCTCAACGCCGTCCTTCGTTGTGATCGTGCTCATGTCATGCCTTTCGTTAATCGCGGCGCGCGGGACGGGAGTCCTGGCCAAAAGGTCGCGCGGTTACCCCAACGGACTCTAGACCGTCAACGTCCGTCAGGATTGTCGGAAACAGTCGGGGTTTGGACGATTGGCCCGTCGATCGGCGAGCAACTCTCTTTCGACATCCTCGGGATTGACCCGAGGATCCGTAGACGCCCGTATATCATTGATGATGTGGCATTTTTATCAGATCGGCTGATGCTCGGGTCAAGCCCGGCCATGCCGACGGGGAATGAGGATCAGGTCAGCGTCGCAATCCCGACTGCATCGCCGGCACCGTCGACGTCCCAATCACCACCTGCGGCCTCCCCTATCCTGGGCTTATCGCCTGGTACAGCCGACGCCTGCCAATATCGCTAACCTGGCCGGATGTCCTTGGTTGCCCGAACCACCAGCCCTGTCGGTGACGCATATGGTTGCAGTGCAGAGGGAAATCGCCGCGGTCCTGCTGTTCAGAGCGGTGAGCCATGCCGAATTCGCCGACGTGACTAACCATGGCATCCTGCGGGCGGGCCCACGCAGCTACGCCACCGGCAAGTTCTTTGCCGAGTCAGGGGGAGATGCCCTAGGGTGGGGTATCGCTTTGGAGGGGGCCGGAAACTTCCGGATTTTGGAGGTGGAGTTTCCCAAGGTGGTCGCAGACCAGTTTATGCGGTTCAATCGTCTTGATAATATCGGTCCGGCTCGGTTCGCCAGGTTCGATGAGCTCAACCGGCCAACGATCAGACTCTGGAACGGTTCACCGTGATGCACAGCGCGAAGGTTCTTCTCCATTGGCTATACCGCTCTTCTGACCGTTCGCCCTTGGGTCGGCATTTTTCGCGACCGGCGCGTTTTGACCATCAGGGGGACGATTGGACCAACGACGCCTGGAGCCTGGTTGTAGACGTCAAGGGAAATCCGAACATTCACGGCGATCAGGACGGAATTGTGAGATTCCTGACGCCCGCTGCTCCTCAGGAATGGTTATCAGTCGGCAAGAAATTTACTCTGTTTGAAGGTCATACCCCAGTGGCAAAAGGCGAAGTTAAACAGGTTTCGCCGGAAACGAAACGATCGCGGCGAAACGGCCTTGAGACCAAGGAACGATGATCTCGGAAGGACAGGATTAAAGCTGAATCAGGGGGTGCCCCGAACGCCACTCTGTGCGAACCACTTCTGCACAGGATTTGAGTTTCGGAAAAGCCGTTTGGTTTCCAAGTTCCGATTTTGCCACGCTAATCTTGAATTGCGCATCGCTCGTCGTAGTCGGAACACGGCCAGACTAGTTCCGCATACGATTGTATATAACAAGTCGCGGGGTGGCACACTTCACGGCCAACTCGTGACGCGGGAGCGCCTCGAATTTCAGACGTGAAACCTATCTTGCGCCAAACTCCCCCCACCCCCTCACTCGTTCTCGATCAACCGCGTCCGCTCCCTCGGCATCACTGGCGCCGCGTTCCGCTCCGCCAGCATCCACAGCCCGTCCAGCGTCAGATCCGGCTCGATCTGTTCGATCTGCATCGTCCCCTCGGCGAACAGAGGCGCCAGCCCGCCGGTGCCAATCACCTTCATCGGCCCGCCGTACTCCGCCTTGATCCGGGCGATCAGCCCCTCGATCAGCCCGACATAGCCCCAGTAAACACCCGACTGCATCGCCGGCACCGTCGACGTCCCAATCACCGCCTGCGGCCTCCCAATCCCGATCCTGGGCAGCCGAGCCGCCGCCTGATGCAGCGCCTCCAGCGACAGATTGATGCCGGGCGCGATCACCCCGCCCAGATAGGCGCCATCCTGATTGACCACGTCGAACGTCGTCGCGGTGCCGAAATCGACCACAATCAGCGGCCCGCCGAAATGCCGATGGCTGGCCAGCGCGTTCAGCAGCCGGTCGGCGCCCACTTCGTTCGGGTTATCGACCTTGATGTCGAACCCCCAGTCCAGCGAGGCTCGCGCGACCAGCGGCTCGACCCCGAACCACTCCCGGCACAGCCGCCGCAAATGGTACAGCGCCGCCGGGACCACCGTGCCGAGCACCGCCCGCGACACATCCTCCTTCCGCAGCCCGACGTGGCCGAGCAGCGCCAGCAGCCAGACGGCGTATTCGTCCGAGGTCCGTTGCGGATCGGTCCTGATCCGCCACGACCCAATCCAGCCAGTATCGTCCCTAACCGCGAAGACGATGTTGGTATTGCCAGCGTCGATCACCAGAAGCATGGGATAGGTCCCATTTCCCGAACCAGCGGTCAGATGACCATGGTGACAATGTAAGTCAACAGCTTTCGCAGGCACCGACGGTCCCGGCAAGGCCCACTCCGCCATCAGTTCCTTGATGCGGGCCTCGAGCGTCTGGATGGCGAAAGGGCTGGCCAGCACGTGCATCCCCCGCTCCAGATGCCCGAGGCCATGGGATCGCCGCGACCTTACCCGGACGGCAACGGCCGCTTTCACGATTTATAAACCGTCGCCGGCTATCCTTGGCGATCGCTCCGCGTCGGTGCCCGAAAAAATGCCCGTTACGATCGCGGATTTAAATGACGTATCGGTTCAGCGAGCAGGTGGATGCCGCCATTGACAGGACGCACTGATTTACGCGCCGCACCGAATGGCGGCGAGGAGTGACAACGGCGATGACACCCGGGGATGCGGCCGATGGATTGCCCTCCTTCAGACTGCCCTCCTTCAGACTGCCCTCCTTCAGACTTGACGGAAGGCTCGCCGTCATCACCGGCGCGAGCCAGGGGATCGGCCGGTCGTTCGCCGAAGCCTTCGCCCTGGCCGGCGCCCGGCTGCTCCTGGTCAGCCGCCGCGAGGACGTGTTGCTCGACGTTCAACGTGCCATCGCCGCCGCGGGCGGCCAGGCCGAAGTCTGCGTGACGGACGTCGTGAACATCGCACAGCTGAAGCGGCTCGCCGAACGCGCCCAATCGATCGCCGACGCGGAAAGTCTCGACCTCGTGCTGGTGAACAACGCCGGCCTCGCGTTCACAAAGCCGGCATTCGAGGTGACCGAGGACGACTATGACCGCGTCATCGACGTCAATCTCAAAGCCACCTTCTTCGCCTGTCAGCAATTGGGCCAGGTGATGGCGCGGCGCGGCTTCGGCAGGATCATCAATCTTTCTTCGACCTGGTCCGTCACCACCGATGCCGGCAAAAGCGTCTACTGCGCGTCCAAAGCGGGCGTGTCCCATCTGACGGCGGCCCTCGCGGCGGAATGGGGGCCGCTCGGCGTGCGTGTGAGTGCCCTGGCGCCCACCACGACCCTCACCGAGGCGACGCTGCGATCTTTGTCCGCCAACCCCGAACGGGCCGCCAGCCTGCTCAGCCGTATCCCGCTCGGCCGCTACGCTGTCCCCGCGGACCTGGTCGGAGCCGCCGTTTTCCTCGCCGGCCCAGCGGCGGATTTCCTGACCGGCCAGACATTATTGGTCGATGGCGGCTGGGCGGCCAGGTGACAGTCGATAAAGTGGAGCCCGGATAATCGCCAAATAAGCAAGGATTCAACACGGAGGTCTCGGAGAACCACAAAGTTTCACGAAGCAATATCGATTTCGCGAGTTCGCGCTTGTGTTGGATCGCCGCGCGAAGCGCTATCACACTTTCTCCGTGAAACTCCGTGGTTCTCCGTGACCTCCGTGTTGAGTCCTTGCCTGCATGCCGGAACGAAGACCGCACGATGCCCCGACCCATCGTCCCATCAAATCATTCCGGCAGCGGCGAGAATGCCGTCTCGCGGATCCTCACCACGAACACCAACGTGACGATCGCGCACGCGATCACGTAAAACGTCGGCGCCAGGCTGCTCCCCGTAGCGAAAACCAGCCACGTGGCGATGAAAGGCCCGAATCCGCCGAACACCATCACCGCCGTGTTGTAACCGATCGACAGCCCGGAATAGCGGATGCGCGTCGGGAACAGTTCGGCGTAAGTCGCCGGCGTGCAGGCGGCATACGTGGCCGTCAACAGCACCAGAACGATCTGCACTGCCAGCACCGTGCCGAATTCCGCCTCGCTCGCCAGCCGGAACAGCGGGTAGCACAGCACGATGAAGCCGATGCAGGACGCGATGAGTACCGGCTTCCGCCCGACCCGATCGGACAGCGCGCCGATTAATGGAGTGACGCAGACGAAGACCACCAACCCGATCGTGCTGACCAGCAGCGCCCGGTCCTGCGACATCTTCACGACCGAGGTCAGCCAGGCCGGCATGTAAATCAGCGTGATGTAGAAGCTCGCGGTATTAAAGATCGTCAGGCCAAACTGAGTGATCAGAGCGCCAAGATGCAGGGTGAACAGGTCATGCAGTGGATTGCGGGAAACCGCCTTACGCTTCTCGATCGCTTCGAATTTCGGCGTGTCCGGCAGCCGCAAACTGAAATATACCGCGAACCCGGCAACGGCGATGCCGCACAGAAATGGAATGCGCCAGCCCCAGGCCGCCAGCGCGTCATGGCCGAGCACCTGGGCCAGCAACGCGGCGAAAGCCGAGCCCAGAAGCAAGCCGGCGACAACACTGAGCTGCATCCAGCTACCGACATACCCACGCCTCCGCTCGGGCGCGAACTCCACGAGAAACGCCGCCGCACCGCCCCATTCCCCACCCGCGGAAAAACCCTGCGCCAACCGCGCCACCGTCAGCAGGATAGGAGCCCAGATGCCAACGCTGGCGTAAGTGGGCAGCAGCCCAATGGCCAACGTGGAAACTCCCATCATCCCGACGGTGAGCGTCAAGGCCGCGCGCCGGCCGGCCCGGTCGCCATAGATGCCGATGACCACCGACCCAATGGGGCGCGCCAGGAAACCCACTCCGAACACGCCGAACGTGAGCAGCAACTGCGCCATATGCGACGCCTTCGGAAAGAACGCGCCGGAAATCGATGGTACGAGGAAACCAAACACCGAGAAGTCGTACCATTCCAGAATGTTGCCCAACGTACCCGCGATGATGGCGCGACGTCTCGTCCGGTCAGGGGGCGTACGGTCGGCGGGCGACCTCTCGCCGGCCCTCGTGCCGGCCGGGTCGCTGAATCGAGCGCCTGCGTGGCTCATGTCTTCATCCTTCTGTTCAGCCGGGTCGCGGCCTGGGGGGCCGCATGAAGTGCATCACGCGGCATCTCGCCCCACCGCGCGCTGAAGGATCGGCCTGAAATCCGCCACGGCGGCTGCATCCAGTACGAATGCCAAATGCGCGATACCGTCGGCGCGGGAGCGCACGGTAAATGGCAGCGACACCTGCGTGCCGCTCAGTACAAGCACACCGCGCGATCCCGGCTGCATGGCCGGAGCATCGCGCAGCGCGGCGCCCCCTTCGGAAAGATCGATGACCCGCGCGTTGTGCGATGCTCCGCCGATCGTCAGCCGGCACCCCATGTCGACCGAATATCTTTGGTTTTGACGCCGATTTACCTCGGGCGTCGCCGTTCGCAGCATGTGGATGACCGCGTGCCGCAGGTCGCT
>JBEKGV010000084.1:0-9553 GCA_050012615.1 Acetobacteraceae bacterium
AGCCGGCGTCTGGCAGAGCAACGAGCAGGGCATGCAGGTCGTCCGCCTCGGCACGGAAATCGGCGGCTTGTGGCAGCATGGATCGGACCTCCATCATGGCCGGGTTCGTCGGTAGGCGAGCATAGCTGAAATAGCCTCGCACGCGACCCGGCCGCGGTTCCCGTCGCGGGCGGGTGCTGGCATAAAGACCGGAAAGCCGGCGCGGAAGGAGTGGAACGATCCCGTTGTCCGCCAGCATCGCTCGAGGCATGAAAGTCGCCCGGAACCTACGGTACGTCCTGGCCCTCGGTGCACTCGCGCTGGTGCCCGCATCCGCCGGCGAGCCGGTCCTCGCGTTCGACGTCTCCTATGCCGCGGGGTCGCGGGACGCCTCCGGTCAGGTCATGGGCGGAACCGAAATCCGCGACCTGGCCGTGCAGGACGGCAGACTGTTCGCGGCCAATGGCTACTGGATGGACAAAGCCGACCCGACCGGTCCTGGACCGCGGATCCTCGTGCTCGACGCGGCCGGTCAGCCGTGGCGCGTCGATCATGAGTTCGGCGAACGCGTGGTCAATGGCCGCCGGCGCCACATCGCCATCTCCGTGCTGAGCGCCGTCACGTTCCGAACAGACCAACACGGCGCGGCGCTGCGTGAGCCGGTGTCGCGGTTGTTGGCCTCCACCTGGGACGTGACCGGGCGCCGCACGGTGTTTGCCCGCGACGCGAAAACCGGAGAATGGTCCGGCGCCTTTATCGCCCAGAGCGCGCCGGCGCCGCGTTTCCTGCCACAGATCCGCTCGTTCGGGTTTCATCGCGACCGGCGGACCGGCGTGGACATGGCGTTCGCCGGGGACACGGAGGGCGTGTTCACCGGTGTTTACGACCTCGGCGTGCCGGGACAGATCAAATGGAACACCACACCAGAACTCAACACAAAGGGGTTTAGCGCCGCGGATTTTCCCGGCTTGTCGCGCGGGCTGCGCATCTCCAGCTTCGCCGAGGCGGGCGGGCGCCTGTTCGCCGCGATCGGCGAACAAGTCTGGGTCCGCGAGGACGGGCCAGCACCGCGATGGACGCATCTCTACACCAACCCGAGCCCGCATTTTTCCGAGACCGGATTGCGTGGCCTCACCGCGATGGCGGAACCCGGCAAGGGTGAATTTCTGCTCGCGGCGGTGGAGGGCATGCAGTCCCGCATTGTCCGTATCGATCCGGCGACAGGCGCCGAGACGACCGATCTCGAACTCGGCCAACTGCTCGACACGGCGTGGAGTACGAAGGTCAGTTATGTGATCGCCGCCTATAACGATATGGCGACACTTAGGCACACGCCGAGCGGGGATGATCTGCTGCTCGGCCTTGAAGCCTACATTCCGGCCACGTCTCCCCGACCCCCTGGGCATACCATCCTCGACCTCAATCACGGCGTGGAAGGAGGCGGCTGGTTCCTGATCCGGCATCCCGGCGGACGTTATGAACTGCACCAGGTCATCTTGTCGCCCTCTGGTGCTTCCTCTGGGCCTTTCGCGGCGCTCAGCGAAAATCTTGTCTCGGTACGTACCTTCGCCGCGTCGCCGTTCCCGCGGGAGAACGGCGCGTTTTATATCGGTGGCTATGACTGCAACGAAGTGCCGGCGCACAATACCGCGTGGATCGCCCGCGGCTTTCTGGAGCCCACCCGGTGACGTAACGATGTTTCGCGCGAGCGGCCGCGGTCGCCGTGACCTGTCGGCAACTTGTTTTCGGTCTCGTGCCGCTTTGCCTGATCGCGGCAGCCACCGTTCACGCCGAGGACGACGCGTCGCGGATATTCAGAAGCTTTGGACTGGAGGGCGTTTGGTCGCCGGACTGCGATCACGCCCCCTCACGAGAAAATCCACGCGTCTACTGGCAACTCGGAAATTCCGGGCCAATCACCCACGCGGTGACATTTGACGGCAAGACATTCGCGGTCATTGACACCATATCGGCGGCCTCTCGGCTGAACGACAATCAGATCAGGTTCTCTGTCGTGAGAGACAGGAGAGTGGCACTCACGGTCACGGTGGAACGAAAAGGCGGCAAAATACATACTTTGTCATCGGTCGGCGCGGACGGAACAATTTACTATCGAAATGGCATTGAAATGGCGACCGGGAACGCCGGTTTGTTCGATCAACGTTGCGATGGCGCACCACCGATATCGTGACGGGCGATCTCTCGCGACAGCGATCCCGAACGGATCGGGCTCAGTGGCGCCAGAACGGTTTGCATGCCTCCGCGAGGGCTTGCGAACGGCTGATCGCAATATCACGCAACATCCGATCGTCCAGCGTCTCCAACATCCGGCGTTCTCGCCACCTCATCGCGGCGGCGCGAATTCCGGTTATCAATCCTTGCCCCGACGGGCGACGCAAGGCCGGCCTCGATACCGTGCGGAAGTCGAGTTCAATACGGGTCGCCATCGCAACGCTCCTGCTTGAGTGTTGCCTGGATATGATGGGCGGAGCTCGCCAATTCCCGCTCTGACGCTTTGCTCCTGAACGAAGTATCCGTGCTTGCCGTCGCGGCTGCAGGCCCCGCATAATGCGACATGACCATTGACTCAGGCGGAATGGCGGCAGTCGCGGCGCTGGTCGGAGATACAGCCCGGGCACGGATGCTTGACGCGCTGGCCGACGGGCGGGCACTGGCGGCCGGCGAACTCGCCTACACGGCGGGCGTCGCGGCTCCCACCGCGAGCGCGCACCTCGCCCGACTGGTGGATGGCGGGCTGCTCAAGGTGATCCAGCAGGGGCGGCATCGCTACTACCGCCTGGCGTCGTCCCGGGTCGGAGACATGATCGAGCAGATCATGCTGGTCGCTGACGTCGATGGTCCGCCCAGGCACCGCCCGCGTGGGCCGCGTGACGACGATTTCGCGATGGCTCGGTCCTGCTACGACCACCTGGCCGGCCGGCTGGGGGTCGCGATCGCAGATGCGATGGTTGATCGCGACTACGTCGCGCTGGACGACGATGCCGGCGCGGTCACATCCAAAGGTGCCCATTTCCTCACGCAAATCGGTGTCGACACCGCGGTTGCCGGGCGTCGCGTGTTTTGCCGGCCCTGTCTCGATCGGACTGAGCGCCGGTCGCACCTCGCCGGCGTACTGGGCGGCAGGCTTTCCCGCCGATGCTTCGAGCTTGGCTGGCTCGAACGTATGCGCGACGGCCGCGCGGTGAAGATAACGGGCGCGGGCCGGAGCGGTTTGCGAGAGACGTTCGGCATCGAATTTTCGACATTGGCGAGGCCGGACAAGATCGCCGCGTAGGCACCAGGTTGTTGAGCACTCTGACAAAGCGCCGATTTGGCGGTGTTCCCCACCTCAAATCAGCGGATCAGGCACCTTAGGGTCGCAAGGTCTGTTCCATAAGCCCGACAAGTGCGGAGGGATCAGCAAGCAGATCGTCAAACGAGACTGGACACGGCGTCCCGCGGAGAGCCACGACACTCGCAACGGTACTTGCATCGCGTTCCTGCTCAAGAAGGTCGAGTTCAGCCTGGCGAACAGCGCGGCTCCACAATACGTCCAGGTCGATCTTGCGGCGCATGCTCGGCGATACGCGGTCCGCCAGTTCATTTTGCCAGTTGCCGATTTCAGCATGCCAGTGACGGACGTGCCAATGACGGACACTGGGGGCATTCGCGTCCACAAGGCATTTAAGAGCGTGTCCAAGAACCAGACGAATGAAGCTTTTCACGGCATTCAGTTCGCTCTGTCCCACGTCCTCAATCTCCTCCACCACGTGCGCGAGATCCATGGCGTTCGGTAGGTCCCGCCGTTTGGCGAGTTCGCGTAAGGCTTCGGCCTGTTGCTCGGACCAGGCGAGGATATCGGTTTCGTAAAGGTCGCTATCTGGCATCTTCACCTTCTTACATCGGGGCTCGGAAAATCGCGAGGTGGCTCGTTATGACCTGATGCTGGCCTCTTTCGGTCGAGCAGACCAGTCAGAACGTCAGAATTGCGCCACGCAAACCAGCATCCCGTCGTTATACCAATCGGCCGAAAGATTGACGTACGGCTTTTCAAATCCGTCATGGCCCGGCTCGTCCGGGCCACCTGTACCAGCACGGTGCCGTGACAGGTGGCCCGGACGAGCCGGGCCATGACGACAATGGCAAGAGTCAGTCTATTCGCCGGTTGGTATTACACGGCATACCATGACCGACCGGCGACAGCACCCTGTCTTACCCTGCTGGCTCACCCTTCGCGATGATCCAATCCAATGTCCAGCACCTGCGCGCTGTGGGTCAGCCACCCCACCGACAACAGATCGACGCCCGCGGCGGCGATCGCCGGTGCGGTCTCTGGGCGGATGCGCCCTGACGCCTCGGTGATCGCGCGCCCGGCAACGATCGAGACCGCCTCGCGCAGCATGTCGGGGCCCATGTTGTCCAGCAGCACGGCGTCGACCCGGAGTTGCATCGCCTCGCGTAGTTGATCGAGCGTATCGACCTCCAGCTCGATTTTCACCAGATGGCCGACACCGGCGCGCGCGCGCTCCACCGCTGGTTTCACTCCGCCGGCGATGGCGACGTGGTTGTCCTTGATCAGCACCGCATCGTCGAGGCCGAAACGATGATTCGATCCGCCGCCGACCCGCACCGCGTATTTCTGCGCCGCGCGCAGGCCCGGCATCGTCTTGCGCGTGCAACAAACCTGCGCCTTCGTGCCAACAATGGCATCCGCGATACCGCGCGTCGCCGAGGCCACGCCACTGAGATGCGACAGGAAATTCAACGCCACGCGCTCGCCGGTCAGGATGCCCCGCGCCGGACCGGTAACAGTCGCGATCAGGTCGCCCGGTTTCAACCGGCTGCCATCCCGCAACGACACAAGCATCTCGATGCGCGGATCGATCAGCTGGAATGCCAACAGAGCGAAATCGAGCCCACAGACGACGCCTGGTTGGCGCGCGACCAAAGCACAGGTGGTACGTGCATCCTCCGGAACGATCGAGTCGGTGGTCAGATCGCCGGCGCGGCCAAGGTCTTCGAGCAGTGCGGCGCGCACCGAGGGTTCGATCATGATGGCGGGCAATGGCGGAATGGTCACGATGACGGCTCCTGCTGATTGGATTTCTATGTCCAGACCCACGGACGGCGCGGATCGGACGGCAGTCGGGCGAGCGGATCGCGCGTGGCGCTCATTCTGATGAAATACCGGTCCGTTCCGTCCCAGCGCGGCGTGAACGAGGCGCGCCGGTGAATGGTGCGCCGATTATCCATGACCACGATGTCGCCGCGGCGAACATGGATTTCGTCCGTAACGATCTCGCCCGACAGAATATCGTGTATTTCGCGCAGAAGCCGCGCCGCGCGCGCCGTTGCCCCGGTCATCCGGCCCAGATTGAGACGGCAGCGGAAGCCGGGCCCGGTGTCACCCGGAAACAGCCGTCTGATCTGGGCGGACTGGCCGCCGCCGAAGATGGCGGGCGCCTGGACGACGAACTCTTCGCGGCGCCCAATGGCGATTTGTCCGGGGGACAGAGCGCGCATCAAACGCGCTGTGGGGACGCATTCCATTGGGATCGCCGGCTCGGCGCGTTCCACCGCGAAACCCAATGCGGCGGCGCCCGGGGATCGATCGACGACGGGTTCGTCGATCGGCCGGTCGGCGTAGTCGGTGTGAAACGGCAATGCTGCGTCAAATCCGTGGGAACTGACCTCGCCCGCCGCGCGCGACACTGGGCAAACCGCATGAAGCACGGATGTGGCTTCCCCCGCGTAAGCGACGGGGTGCAAATTCAAACACGCGAGCACAGCGCCGAGGTTGATGATCGACTGACGGGATGCGGTCACATCCACGACGCCACCGTAGGGCGTCACCGGTGGGATGGGCGCCACCGGCAGCCCTCGCACCACCAGGACGGGACGGGTCCGCCATGCCGCGCGCAACGACCGGACCAGAGTCCGGGCCGCTCGCTCCAGCGCGGCCGCGCTTTGCCCTGACCATGCGGCCGGGTTTTCATCCCATGCCATTCGCGATGTAGCGGTCATTTGGGCGAAAGCGCGTGATTCCGACTCCGCCACGTTCAACCAAAGAATGGCCGTGTGCCGACTGTCCAATTCCGCCAAGGCGCCGTACGGGGCGGAAACGAGCCGATCATCGAGGCAAAGTTGGTCAGGCAACATGCCGGCCTCCATTCAGGTCCGTCGCGCGATTGTCCGGGTATCGCCGCGGTTGCGCCGGGACACCTTCCAGAAACCGCTCATGGACATCGAACCGCGCCGCCGCCGAAGCAGCGGCCGGAACAGGCTTCAGACGGCGAGCATTCGCTCCACCGACCGGCGGGCAGCGTCGACAATGTCGTACGGGATGGTGACCTCGTGCGTCATCGTCTCCAGCGAGCGGCGGATTTTTGGCAGCGTGATCCGCTTCATGTGCGGGCAGAGGTTGCATGGTTTGACGAAGTTCACCGACGGATGATTGATCGAAACGTTGTCCGCCATCGAACATTCCGTCAGCAGCACGACCCGCGCGGGTTTCTCGCGGCTCACGTAGTTCGACATGTCGGCGGTGGAGCCAGTGAAGTCGGCCTCGGCGACGACCTCGGGCGGGCATTCCGGATGGGCGAGGATAATTACCCCAGGGTAATCGGTGCGCAGCGCGCGGACTTCGGCCGGAGTGAACCGTTCATGAACTTCGCAGTGACCGGCCCAGGCAATGATGCGGACATGGGTTTGGGCGGCGACGTTCCGGGCGAGGTATTCGTCCGGCAGCATGATCACCTCGGGCACGCCAAGGGACTCGACAATTTTCCTGGCGTTGGCTGACGTGCAGCAAATGTCCGACTCAGCCTTCACGGCGGCGGATGAGTTCACGTAGGTCACGACCGGCACGCCAGGATGCTTCTGCCGCATCAACCGCACATCGGCCGCGGTGATGGAAGCGGCGAGGGAACAGCCGGCCTCCAGATCGGGGATCAGCACGGTCTTGGCCGGGTTCAGCATCTTGGCGGTCTCGGCCATGAAGTGAACGCCTGCCAGGACGATCACGTCGGCGTCGACGGTCATCGCCTCCCGCGCCAGAGCGAGGCTGTCGCCCACGATGTCGGCGACACAATGAAAAATCTCCGGCGTCTGATAGTTGTGCGCCAGGATCACGGCGTTGCGCTGCCGCTTCAGGGTCAGGATCGCGTCGATGTCCTCGGCGAACACCGGCCACTCGATGGGCGGGATGACCGATTTCACCCGCTGGTAGAGCGGAGCGGTGCGTTCGAGAGTGGCGGCCATGGGCATGGCTTATTCCTCCAAGTTATGCTCTATATGAGCATTTCCTGGGGTTATGCTAGAGGTGAGTATAACTTTGTCAAGCGCTTTCGATCGGGCCTGTTCGATGCCTGCCGAGAGCCCGAATCGCGGGCTTGCGATGGCACGTAACTCTTCTACGACTGGCGCGTTCCACGCTGGCGCCAGGGGCTTGCCTATCCTAGGATCGCTCGGTTGGATCCCACGGAGGCCGGATGCAGACGCTGGCTGTTTGGGGAGCCGTCGTCGCGAGCCTGGCCGGCGGTTATTGCATACCAGTATATGCCGCCCCGCCCGAGGGTGCGGACCCTACACTGGCGCCCTGGTTCAAGGATTTGCGTCAACCTGAAACGAATCGCCCATGCTGCGACATGGCCGACTGCCGCACGGTCGAGTATCGGACCTTCGGCGACCACTTTCAGGCATTTATCGGCAACGAATTTCCCCGCTGGACAAACCCTCCGCAGGCATGGGTCGATGTGCCGAACGCGAACGTTCTGCACCGGCGGGATAACCCGACCGGCGAAGGGATCGCATGCTGGTTCCAGGGGCAGGTGATTTGTTTCATTGAGGGCAATGGGACGTGAAGCCGGATCGCCGTGCTGCCTCCAATCGACCGCCCCAATCAGAACTCTCAAGACTTGCACGCAGATCAAGACCCAGGCGGGCTTGCGCGCCCCTTGTAACGCTCAGCAATCCGAACCGCATCTCCAGCGTACGAATCCTGGCGCTGCGATTGGGTTCGGGCACGATCGGCAAGCGGAGTGTCGACGGCAAGTTGGTCCACTTTCCTGTTGATGCAAAGGGCGATATGCCCGATAGATGAGTATGCCCGGGGCGATGGTGCCCACCGAAACGGACGACACTATGAGCGATGCCCCGAACGTTCTGGATTATCTCCACGAGCAGTTCGCGCGCGTGCACGTCAAGCTCGACCGCCTGTCCGATGATGTCGGTAACCTCAAGGTCCGCATGACATCCGTCGAAAGTCAGGTCGCATTGATTCATGGCGACTTCGCCAATCAGTCCGGGCGCCTCGATCGAATCGAAGGCCGCCTCGACCGAATTGAACGCCGATTGGATCTGGCGGACGCATGATACCGGACGAGTTACGCGTCGGGCTGGCCGAACAATACCCGACGATCATCGAGACCTGCACGTGCCGCGGGTGGGTCGCGCACGGCGTATAGCCGCCGCTCAGTACCTGGCTCCCCGCGCAAGGCCGCCTAAGCTGAGCGAACCAGCGGCAGCTTGCTGCCCACGACCGCGCGTTCCGCCAACACTTCACGTCGAAACCGAAACAGCTTGGCTGGCCGGCCGCCGGTCTCGGTCGCCATTTCGCCGGTCTCCTCAACGAGGTCCTGCTGATCGATCAGCCGGCGAAAATTCTGTTTATGCAATAAACTTCCCGCCAATGCCTCCACCGCCCGTTGCAATTGCAGCAATGTGAAACTGGGCGGCATCAACTCGAATACCACCGGGCGATATTTGATTTTGGCCCGCAGCCGGGCAATGCCGGTGGCGAGGATACGGCGATGATCGTGCGCCATCGAATCGCCGGGAACGACGCCGTTGACGCCAGCTTCGGGCACCAGCCGCGCCTCCCACAGAATTTCGTAACGCTGCAGAATTAACTCCTCGTTCCAGCGCTCGTTCTCCAGCCCGAAATTGATCGCCACGCGACGCCAGCGCTGCCGCCGTAATGTCGCATCCGGCGCGTCCTCGGTCCAGGCGATGAGGCCGGGAGTAAAATTGTCGGCAACGATGCTGGAGATTTTGCGGCGATCTTCCCAGGGGAAAAACCGGTACCACTCCCGCCAGCCGGCGCCGGGATCGCCGGACACCGGCGCTTCCTGTGTCAGGCCCAGATAACTGACCGAGACGATCCGCCGGTCAGAGCCACCGGTGCGCCCAGGATCGGCGAATGTGTAAAGTTGCTCCATGTAGCCAAGCGGATGATGGGTCTGCCGTTCGACCCACGTGCGCAAGCTGGCCTGCAGCGACCGCTCGCTCGATTCAAACGGACCCGATGGCAGCGCCCGGCCTTTGTCGATCGTCAGCACGCGCGGCTGACCGCCGGTCACCGCGACGATGACAGCGATCAATTCGGCGGCGACGGAAGCCGCTTCACGCTCGGCACTGAGGACTGGAATGGCACCCTCCGGCATGCCTCGCTCATCGCACGGTCCGCGCTGCATCGCCACACCTTTTCGAGTGATCACCGTCGCATGGTCTACCAACCCCGACCCCCTTGGCGACATGCGGCCTTGGGTGCGATAAACGCGGGCAATGCGCACCC
>JBEKGV010000085.1:0-9548 GCA_050012615.1 Acetobacteraceae bacterium
CGATCGTCAGGGTTGGATCGGTATCCGGATCGGCGGGACACCAGGCCCATCCACGGATGCCGTTCTCCCGGGCTTCGACGAAACCGTCGACCCGCCCGATCCTGCCGGGCGACAGGGGGCTTCCGATCAGATGCTGCTTTCCGGAAACGACGGTCACGCGACGTGAGCGACGCCACGTGGAAGGCAACAGGAACTCATGGCCCGGTCGAGCCGGGTCATCACGAGAGAACGATGGGCGGCCATCTATGCGAACATCGATTTCCCGTTGGCCAACAGGTTGCGCGATGACAACGCCATCGCTGGTCAGGCCACACCAACCCGGCGCGCCGGTCGCCCGTGCCACCTGGTCCGCCAGGGTGGCGACGTCAGCACGCAACGCATGCCGGCCTAGTACTTGGTGCAGCGCCGAGCGTGCGCCGGACAAATCGCCGGCCAGAAATCGCGCGGTCGCGAGGCCAAGCCAGGCGTCGCAAACGTCCGCGGCAGCCAGAACCTCAGTGAACAACGAGGTGGCCCGCTCGTTATCAACGCCGATGGCGGCCGAGGCCAACAATAATGTGATGGTATCATTGCCCGGAGCCAGCCGGCGCGCTCGGTCCAGCCATCGCGAAGCCTCGATCCGGGCGCCCGCGGCGAGTGCGGCCTGGCCGCGGGCAACCGCATTCTGAACCAGCCGCGTTTGCCTCGCTCGTTCCGACGTTTCGACGTTCATCGGCGATGAAGCGGGCATCAAGGTTGAAGCGGGCGAATTATCGGTGCAACCCATGAACTGATCGCCTTGTCGCTCCGTGGTTCCCGCACCGTGTCCCTCTCCCGGGTTCGTCCCGCGAAGGCGGTAAAATTCGCTAAAGCTGCCGGGGCGTTTGGTGGGAGCGCCGGGGATCAGACCTCCTCGGAGACTGCCTCACTCTTCGCCGGCGGAAGCGCGGCGAGATCGGTCTTCGCGTCCTGGAGCCCTTGCGCGGCCGCGCGCTCCAACCAAAACCGTGCCTCGGCGGGATTGTACTCGCCGGCAACGCCGCGCAGCAGGAATCGCCCCAGCATCATTTGCGCGTATGGTTGGCCGCGTTCAGCCGCGGCGCGGTACCAGATCTGGGCTTGCGCCCGATCCATCGGCACGTCATGCCCCCCTCCAAGCATCGCGCCCGTCGCGAACATGGCGCCGACATGCCCGGATTCGGCGGCTTTGGTGAACAGGACCAGAGCGGCGGGATGGTCCTTTGCTCCGCCAACGCCGTTCAACGCCATGTCGGCCAGCATGACCTGCGCCTCGATCATTCCGACGTTCGCGGCGGAGGTGATCCAGGCCCGTCCCTCCTCGGCGTTCTTTTCCACGCCGCGGCCCTCTACCAGCATGCGGCCGTACCAGTATTGTGCATTGATCACGCCGTCCGCCGCCCGGCGCAGCCACTGAGCGGCCTTCTGGTCGTCCCGCTCGACACCGACACCTTCCGCCAGGCAGACGCCGAAATTGAACGCCGCGATCAGATCGCCAGACTCCGCCGCCTGCTCGAACCACTCCCTCGTCTGGATCGAGTCCTGCAGATCGCCATGTCCTTTCAGCAAAAGATTGCCGACGTCGGCATGGGACGATGGATCCCCGGCCTGGGCCGCGATCCGGAACAGCCTCGCCGACTCGTCCTGATCGCGCGGCACGCCGGCGCCGGTCAGGTGCAGCATCGCCAAAGCGCGGGCGGCTCCTTTGTGCCTCCCTTCGACCGCGCGGCGAAACCACGTCGCGGCTTCCGCGTAGTTTGGAGGCAACGTTCCGCCTCTCGCATAAAGGTCCCCGACGACGGCCGCCGCCTCGGGGTCGCCGGCCAGCGCCGCTCGACGCAACCAGGACTCGCCGTCGGTTGGGTTCTGCTTCACGCCGATGCCATTGAGCAAGGCATAGCCCCAGCGTGCCTGCGCCGACACGTGGCCTTTGGCGGCGGCCTGAGCGTAGTGTCGCGCCGCCGCGGCGTGATCCCTGGGCACGCCAAGGCCGCGATCATGCATCATGCCATACAGGTAAAGCGCCGTGGCAAGCCCCTTTTCGGCCGCGCCACGCAAGTGCCCGATCAGCTGGGCCTGAACCTCGGGATCGCTGGCGTTCCGGGCAAGAACGAGAGCGTACCCGAGCTGCCCTTGCGGACATCCCGCCTCGGCCGACCGCCTGTACCATTCGTCGGAGGCCGGCTGATCCCGCACTGCCTCAGGACCACCGCCGAGAATGAAGCCCATGACGGCTTGCCCCTCGGCCGACCCACCTTCAGCGGCCCGCTTCGCCCAATAGAGTGAGGTTTCGAAGTCAGGCCGGGAGGTACCGGGCCCGCCAAACAGCACAGGTGCCGCCTGTTCCGGACCCAACCCGTTGAGACACAGGGTGGCGAGCAGAGCCTGGGCCGCGACGTAACCCTGCGCCGCTGCTTTCTCCAGCCAACGCACTCCGTCACCGCGACTGGGCGGCACACCGCCGCCTTCCAGATAACACCGGCCGACGCGGAATTCCGCCTCGGCGATGCCCGCGCGCGCAGCCCGCGCCAGCAACGGAAACGCGGCCCGGCGATCTCCTTTATCTGTCAGACGCACACCCCGCCGTAGCGCCGCGTCCGGCGAGAACAGTGACAGAACTACGTCCAACAAATCCATTCAGCCCTCGAAACCGACATCAATCGCGTAATCGCCTTGCCGCCCGGTTTCTTCTCCGACCGAGGCAATCGATGAAATGATCACGGCTCGCGCATGCCCTCATGTACCAGTGGCATCGCGCGGCCGAGGAAATAGGCCATGACCGTTCGCTTCCCGACCAAAACGTCAGCTGTGACCGGCATGCCGGGAGCGAGACGGAACCCGTCCGGCGTATCGTGCAGGCCGATTTGGTCGAGGCTGATCCGGGCGCGGTACCACATCGTGCCGGAGGCTGCGGCCGAGCCGGATCCCGGTATCGGCACGGCACCGGACGGGTTCTTTTGGTCGTCCTGCGCATTGAAGCTGTCGGGGCTGACGATTCGCACCAACCCATGCGCCATGCCGTACTGCGTGTAAGGGAACGTGTCGAACTTGACCGCCACCGAATCGCCGACGTGAACGTAGCCGTCCTCGCTTCCGGGAATGTTGGCCTCGATCTCAAGCGGCGCATTCGCCGGCACGAGCGTAATGAACTGCTCGCCGGCGGTCAGGACCGACCCCACTGACACTTTGCCGACCGTCAGCACCGTCGCATCCTGATCCGCGCGCAACTCCACCAGTTGCCGCCGCAGCTGAGCTTTGTTGAACGATTCCCGCGCATCCGACAGCTTCGCCGCCGCTTCCGCGAGTTTCTCCGCGATGTCGGCATGCCAGCTCTGGACGTAGCCGTTACGCTCCGCGACCATCGCCGCAAGGTCGCGCTGCGCACCGTTCCCGGCTTGTTCGGCGGAGTCCAGGAAGCGCTGCATTTCCGCCCGCGAGTCCTGAGCCTGCAGGGTATTCAGCTTGCTGCCAACCCCGAGCCGATCGAGGTCATTCCGCATCTTTTCCAGGTTCATCGCGACATTCAGCCGGTCCTGATAGCCGACCACGTCCGACCGGGATTTCGCCACCTGGGCTGAAAGACTGTCGGCTTTCTGCCGATATCCTTCCAGCTTGTAATTATACTCCGACATGCGCTGCGCGAAGATCGCCGCTTCCAGCGCAAGATGCGGGTCGGACCCGGTGTAGTTGAACGGCCTTCCATCTATTTCGGCCTGCATCCGAGCGACCTGGGCGGAATAAGCGGCGACCTGGCTCTTGAGCGCCTCAAGATCCGCTGCCGCGAAGGTCGGGTCCAGCCGGGCCAGGATCTGGCCCGCGTGCACCGTCTGACCCTCGGTGACCTCGATCGAGCGAACGATCGCGGTTTCCAGCGGCTGCACGACGATCGTCGCCGACCGGGCGACCACCTTGCCTTGCGCGGTCACAACCTTATCGACCTTGATGATGGACATCGCCACGAAGCACGACAGCACCATCGAGCCAACCGTCCAACTGACACCGCGGGCGATGCGGGGCACCGGCGCGTTGACGATCGCCGTCGACGGCGACTGATACTCCAGTATGACCGGTAGGGTCGGGTCGCCGCGATCGGCGACCGTCGTACTAATTGCCGTGGACGAGATTTGGGGCAAGCGCGGCATGACGGGGACCTTGTCTATCCATGTGGCGATTTTGCTGAGCCCAGAGCTGACGATAGACCGTGCACCGCTCCAACAGCGTGGAATGCGGCGCGATATCCATCACCTTGCCCTTGTCCAGCACCATGATCTGGTCGCAATCGACCAGTGACGAGAGACGATGCGTGACGATCACCATTGTCCGGCCTCGCGCGATGCGAAGCAAGTTGGCGTTGACGAGCGCCTCGCTTTCCGGGTCGAGCGCGCTGGTCGCCTCGTCCAGGATCAAAATGCGCGGATCGGTAATTAGCGCACGAGCGATCGCGAGACGCTGCTTTTGCCCTCCGGAAAGGTTTGGCGAGCCTTCCTCGATGTGGGTCTCATAACCGTTCGGCATCCGTTCGATGAATTCTTCGGCACCGGCGAGACGCGCCGCCCGGATCGCATCCTCCAGCGTCAGACCTGGACGGCCAGCCAGGATGTTATCGCGGATCGAGCCGCGGAACAGGAAATTGTCCTGCAGCACGACTCCAAAGCTCGACCGGAGATGCCGGAGATTGATCTCGCGCAAATCGGCACCGTCAATCTTCACGAACCCCGAGTATTCGCGGTTAATTCCTTGCAGCAGCCGCGTGATGGTGGATTTGCCGGACCCCGATCGCCCCACGAGGCCGAGCATCGTACCCGCCGGGACGGCGAACGACACCTTCTCCAGCGCCGGAACCTTGGTGCCCGCATAGGTAAACGTCACGTCCTCGAAGCTGATCGCACCGGCGAATTTCGGCCGCAATCCACCCGACGCCGCGTCGACCTCGAGCGGCCGGTTCAACACATCGGCGGCCTGCGCCATGGCGCCGCCGACTTCTTCCCATTCCTCGATGAGCCGCGCCAGGCCGACCAGCGGCTGGCTAACCCGTTGCGATAGCATCATGAACGCGAACAGACTGCCCACCTGGAACCCGGTTTCGTCGACCAGCGCGAGATAAGCGCCGACCAGAATGATACCCATCCACATGAAACGTTCGATCGGCGTCACCAGAGTCTGCGGCCAGTTGGCGAGCTTGCTGAACGCGAGACGCCATTTCCCGGCCTCGGCCACGCGCTCGTCCCACAACGCCTTCCGCTGCGGCTCCAGCGCCAGCGACTTCACTGTTTTGATGCCGAAGACCGTCTCACCCAAGGCCGACTGCTTTTCGGTCTCCGCCGCGATCACACGGCCGTAGACCACGCGCATCGGGCGCAGATAGGCCAGGATGATCAGCAGCACCATGGTTGAACAAACCAGCACGATCCAGGCCAGCGTCGCGTTCAGCCAGAACAGGAACGGCAGCAGCACCGCGAGCGTGATCATGTCCAGCAGCGTGGTCATCAACTTGCCGGTGATGAAATTGCGCACCTGATGGATCTGACTGACTTTGTACATCGTCTCGCCGGCCGGGTGACGTTCGAAGTAATCCAGTGGCAACCGGATCAGCCGGGAGAACACGTGCAGATTGAGTTTGGCGTCCGTGCGAACGCCGATCACCGCGATGATGAGACGGCGGGCAAAGCCCAGAAGCGTCTCATAACAAACCATGATCCCCAGGATCACGCTCATGAGAAACAGCGTCGAGAAACTGTGATGCGTGATGACCTTATCGATGATCGACATCACGATCAGCGGCGGCACGATGGTCAGAAAGCTGAGCGCCAGCGATGCGATGAAGAGGTCGCCGAGCGACTTCTTCTCCTTCATCATCATCCCGAACAGCCAGCCGATGGTGAACGGAGGATCAGCCTCGGCTCCCCCGCGTTCGGTCCGCAACAGGATGGTTTCGCCGCTCCAGACCTCGTTGAGCCGCAGTTCGTCGACCATGATCGCCGGATCGGCTTCGGGCGCGCGCGGGTCCTTGAGTGCGACGATCTTGGCTTCCGGATTGGCGCCGGTCAGCAACCCCGCCGTACCATCGTTGAACAACAGCACGACAGGGCCGGTATTGCTGAGATGCATCAGATGCCGCCAGCGCAACCGGAGCGCGCGAGACCACATCCCCGCGTTTTTCGCCCAATCGGACAAAGCGGCGGCACCGGGGACCGCCTCGCCGGGCGCATTGCGGAATTCGTTCGGGTCGAGTTCCAGCCCGAAATACCGGGCAGCCATCATCATCGCCAGAAGGCGTGGGTGGATCGTCGCTCCGCGCGGTTTTCCATTGATGCCGTCGTCACCCGAGCCGGTCTCCCTCGAAAAGGGATCGGCAGCATCCGGAACCGGAGCCGGAGCCTGGCGTCCCAGCCACGATGGGCCGGGAGTCTGTCCGTCATTAATATCCACAACCAAACCCTTTAAGAAATCTAACCTCGGACGGGAGGCTATTCGTTGATCCGAGAGTGACGGCTGGATCCGAACTCAGCATTCGAGTCCTAGGGGGTCCTGAGTTTCACGATCCCTGCGAACCAGTCCCCGGGAAGCCCGCCGTCACAGGCGTACTGTCAAGAATAGACAAGCGTGGCTGCTGTCGGCCATGCCGTGCGGAACGTTGCCGCCCCGTTGCTTATCCGCTCTCTATGCCACTACTGGCACAGAAGAATCAACGCATCCTTGGATTCGCCCCAGGGAACGCCCCAGGGAACGCCCCAGGGAGCGCCCCAGGAATTACGCTGCAAAGCTTTCGCGGCGGAGCGGATGACGGCACAATGACGCTGTGCCGCGTTCCAATCGAGGCAGTGACTCCGAGGCAAATACCGCGACAGGATCCGGACATGAACATTCGCGACGCGACCGAGGCCGATGTGCCCGAAATCCAGTCCATCTACGCTCACCACGTGTTGACAGGAACCGGGACATTCGAGGAGGAACCCCCGTCTGTCGAGGAAATGCTCGGCCGATATCGCCGGATCATCGATCACGGCTGGCGTTGGCTGGTGGCGGCGGATGCCTCGGGGGTCCTGGGTTATGGCTATTATTCTCAGTTCCGCGAGCGAACGGCCTATCGCTATTGTGTGGAAGACAGTGTCTACGTGCGGGAAAACGTGCGTGGCCAGGGTGTCGGGAAGGCGCTGGTGAAATCCCTTGTCGACATCTGCACCGCGGCCGGGATGCGCCAGATGATCGCGGTGATCGGCGATTCCGAAAATGTCGGCTCGATCGGCGTGCATGCGAGCCTCGGTTTTCAGAAGGTGGGAACGTTGCATGCGTCTGGGATCAAGTTCGGGCGTTGGCTGGACTCGGTCTATATGCAGCGTGCCCTGGGACGCGGCGACCTCGATATTCCGGCGTGACGGCGGGCGTTGGCGAGACCTCCGCCGCGTCAGGGGCCAAATATGGCGCGCCGTGGCCGGGCCATGACGGTGAAGGCGGAGGCAGAGGCAGTAGAGGCGGATGAAAAGGAAAAGACGCCAACCCAGGGCGGTGACCGCCGTATTTGGATGATGGCGGCATACGGCTTCGTCGCGGGCCTGCCGCTGCCATTATCAACGTTTACTTTGCGTTATTGGTTGTCCGAAAGCGGGGCGACCCTGACTGTTATCGGCCTGACCGCCAATATTGGGCTGGCTTACTCGCTGAAATTCCTTTGGTCGCCGGTGTTCGATCAGGTACCCCCGCCTGGCCCCATGCGCCATCTGGGTCGACGGCGTGGCTGGCTGGCGACGATCCAGCCCATGCTCGCGTTGGCGGCGGTCTTGCTGGCGCTGACCAATCCGGTCGCCTCGCCGATGACCTCGATTGCTGCCGCCGCTCTGGTGGCGTTTTTATCGGCGAGCCAGGACATCGCCATCGACGCGTGGCGGATCGAGACATTTCCCCAGCGGCTGCAGGGCGAAGCGCTGGCGGCCTATGTCTGGGGTTACCGGTTCGCCATGCTGGCGGCGACCACCGGGGTCATCTGGGCTTCCGGGTTCATCGGCTGGCACGTCGCCCTGCTTGGCGTCGCCGTTCTTTTGCTCCTTGGCCCGGTGGTGACGCTGCTGGCGCCCGAACCCTCGATCGACGCCGCCGTGATCGCTGACGCGGGGACCGCGGCCGGAGGCACGTCGAGCAGCACACTGGCGAGCCGGGCAAGGCATGCCGTAATCGACCCGCTGCTGGATTTCCTGACCCGCCCAGGGGCGATCATGATTTTGGCGTTTGTGGCCTTGTTCAAACTGGGCGAGGCAATGGGCGGCATCATGACCGCGCCGTTTTATCGAGGACTGGGTTTTTCGCGCGACGCTATAGCCGGGTCGGGGCCATTCTCGCTGGTCGCGACGCTGGCCGGCATCACCCTCGGCGGCGTGCTGGTCGCACGCATCGGGGTCGGGAGAGCACTGCTGTGGACCGGATCGGCGCAAACTCTCGCGATGGCGATGTACGAGGTGCTCGCGCATGCGCCAGGACAGGTGCCGATCCTTTATCTGACGGTCGCCACGGAGGCGTTCGCACAGGGAATGGCGGATGCCGCGTTCCTGACCTACCTGTCCGGTCTTTGTTCCCGCGCGTTCACCGCGACGCATTACGCGTTGCTGTCATCGATCCCGGCGCTCGCGATCCACACGATCGGCGGATTTTCCGGCGTGCTGGCGGACAAAACCGGGTGGGTCGTGTTTTACGGCATCTGCACATTCGCCGCGTTGCCAGCGATGGGGCTGATGGTCATGCTGTTGCGGCGCTATCCGCCGGACCAGAGCCCGGCGTTGTGAAAAGTGACCGTGCAATCGTGTGCTTTGTTGTGAGTTCGTAACTTCGGCAAGGAGGCAGCGGTTTCGCTAATTCCTCGACGCACGTTCTTCCGTAACCCTGAGCGCCGCGGCACCGCCGGACTGGAATACAGACCGTGCCGCGCTTCGGCTTGATCGACATCACCAGCTTCGGGACGCAGAGCGTCCGAGCACCCGCATCAACCGGAGACGCGGCGAACGAACGACCTGTCTTCGTTCAGGATGCAGCCCGCCGCCTCCGCCCGTCGCAGACTTTCAACGGCGCCGGGGTCGGACATCAACTTCTCGCGATACTGCTCGTAGGCGGCCAGGTTGGGAAAGTCGATGAATCCCAGCGCCAGATTGGTCGGCCCAGAGATCTTCGTCGGCAAGTAATAGCCGGCGAATATCCCTCCGCAACGTTCGACCGGACGCGGCAGTGACCGCGCGTAAGCTTCGAAGCCGGCGAGTTTGTTGGCGTCAAGGGTGTAACGGATGCATAGCGTCAACATGCGCGCTCTCCTGTGCGATCGCGACGGCGGCTGCGCCGATCGCTGATGCGCGGATATGGCGCGATGCGTGGGGCGAGACAAAGCAAGACGCTTCGGCCGCGAGCGAACCATCCGGGCGGCGCGACGATGTTGAGATCAGGTAGGCTGAATTGGCATCCGCGCGATGCTCATCCAGGCAATCGGCGCTCCCGCCTTTTCAGCTGCCTGGGTTGCCGGCAGCGACGTATCCCAGTCGGCGGCGATGAAGCGGCGGCCGTTCACCGCGGCC
>JBEKGV010000086.1:0-10770 GCA_050012615.1 Acetobacteraceae bacterium
ACCGATCGGCGGATTAAGAAGCGGCCATCAATCTGATAAGAAAGAAGGCCGCAGGCTTTCGGATCGCACCGGTTCACGGCCGGCAGTGGTTCTTTAGCCCACGGGTATCGGGGTTCCAGGCAGGCGCGTCCCCACACGGCGCGCCTGTTCGGTCATTTTGTTCGGGACCTGGGGCGACAACCCAAAAAGGGGCCGCTCGTGAGCTACGAACGACCCCAAGTTTGAAGGGGAGGAAACCTGGAAGCGTGGTGTGTTGCCACCTTCCTGATCCCGAGGTCGCAAACCGTCGGCGAGTCGCGTAAGGTTCGGAATCTACCTACGGTGCCGTTACGAGGCGATGCGGGCGGCGGAGGACGCGGCGCGATAGTTAATCCTGACTTGTGGCACGGTGACAAGATATCACTGTGACTGGCCGGCTGTGGTTTCGCCCGCGGGCATGTACCCGACCGACAGGCGCGCTTGTGCGAGGGCGCGCCTGTTTGGCGTGGGGGCGGACCCCGAACACTCCCGCCCCACAATCGTTCTTATCCCCCTCGCCACCAAGACGCGTACGGAGGTTTCGACCGCACCCAAAGGTCATGGAGACGCGCGATTTCCTCTTTTCCGATTACGTGGGTTAACGAGCCCGTCCCTATGCCACATACTTCCTCGCCGTCATCGAGCAGCTGACAAGCCGTTCTGATGGCATCTTCCGGCGTCACCGCCCGCGCGGTTTTGTCGGTGTTAGCCTGCTTATATTGGACGATCCATTGCATAAAGTGATTCTGACGCAGAACTGCGACGTTCTGCAACCGGGTACTTGTACGCAGTCGCGAGTCCGTCCTTAGGACGAAGTCGCCTTCGTTGCCCTATTCCACTATCGAGGGTTGTCGAAACGATGGAGCCGCAACCGTGCGGGGCTGATTCCTACGTAGATTCCGACGCTACTCTCGCGACTTCTTTCCCAGCTCGGCGCCTACGTTTCTCTGTGGATGCGGAAAACATGAATATACTTCACGACGCGGCCGCGGCGGGCAATACGAAGGTCGTCGAGATGATCGCCAGCCAGAGCGGGACGGTTATGGTGCCCTTTCCCGCAAGAGCCACCGCTCAGGCGTGGTTGAAAGAGTATTTGCAACAATTCGCCTGGTACGCTCCTGTTCCGGGCTCCGTTCGACCGATTGGCGCGAGGGCACACCGCCTCGGTGAAAAAATCCTCGAGCGGCAGTTCCGCGATGGATTTCGCGCCAGGCCGCGCGTCGAAATGCACCGGCGCGTCGACATGAGTGCCGGAATGGTCGCCCATGTTCAACGACAGGACAGCGGATGAGAATTCATAACCGTCGGCGACATGCTTTTCATCGTGGTCGGTGAACTGCGAAATAATCACCATTGGATGATTTGGCAGTCGTTGCATCTTGTGATGGATCTCACGGCGCAGATCGATGAGCTTCATGGTCGGAGGTTCCCTACGATCGCTCAGTGTGTCACCCGGCAGCCCTCGACCAGCAAATTCGCGTCTCCTTCGTAAGTCGCGACGTAGACGATCGCTTCCGCGATCTGTCCGGTCAGTGGGGTATCAACCAGGGCGGCGGCGCGGTCCAGGTCCCTCACGAGCGCCACCAGCTTCGGCTGGTCGCGTTCACACTTCATATCGGCCATACAGTCACGCGAATCGTCGGGACCAGCCAAAATGCCCCCCAAGCCGAACTATAAATATCAACGTGCCGAGCGCGACCGGGCGAAGAAGGCGTCGAAGGACACGAAACTGCAGGAGCGGAAGGAGCAGGCCGCGCTCCGCAAGGCCAGCTTGCCGGCCAAGTTGGACCCGTTCAAGGACTCGGCCCAGGGTTCAGGGGAGTAATCGTCATGGCGATGAAAAGCCGGGCTTCGACCAACTACGTCATGTTCGATGTCGTGTATCAGGACGGGAGCCGCAGTTCGAATCGGAAGGTGTCGGCCGGCGTATTGGCTGGTTTGGATGGAGACGAGCCTGCGCGGGGAATTGTCGAAGCGCAGGACCGTGATATCGAAACGGCCTCGGGGCGTGCGAGAGGCGTCGTCAAATCCATCGCCCGTTCGCCCGGTAAGGTGGCCGACGACGATCGGGGAGCGGATCGTAAAGCGCGGGGTGGCAAACGATAAGGCTGTGACGGTGTGGTCACTCCTAGTATGTTTCGGCAGGGCAATAATAGGCGCAAGGTGGCCAAAACCGGAATGACAACTCTTGAATGGGGGGCGGGAATCTGCCGTTCGTTCCGCTTGAACCATTCGGCCGGTTTCGACTCTCAGGAGCCGCCTGGTGGGTCCGCTCGGCGGTCGACGTCTTGAGGTAGGTGGCGACCCTGTCCCCGATCGCGGCGACACGCTAGGTTGGATACATGTCAGAGTCAGATAAGCCGCTGCGCCAGCAGATCGACGATGGGATGGAGGCGATACGTCACCAGTTGGAGCGACTGCGCGAGGGACCGACCATGGGCGGCCCGTCCGACGACCTCGCCGTCATCGCGGACCTTGAAGCGGAGTACCAGGCGCTCAAACAGGCGCGAACTGGTTTGGGGCCCCATGATCGCGCACCCGATGAGTTCGACGGCGAGACACCTGATTAGTTCCGGCTAATGTCCGCGGTCCATCCGACCCAGCCATTCGCCGTCGCTCCTATGAACGACCGCTTCGGAAAAACGGTACCGCTCGTCTGACCGGCGGCCATGGGCGCACAGCGGCCTTTCCGGCGGCTGATCATTCCGCTTCCAATCATTCGGCTTTTCACTGGTAATACCGAAAATTAGTCTATTAACCTCATCACCGATCACGGTTTCAACAGGAGTTTCAGCCATCCGCGCGGTGCACTCTGGCGGTGAAAAGCCGAATGTTCGCCGGAAATACCTCTCACCGGACGAGGCACGTCGCGTGATCGAAGCATCGGCGAGAGCGGGACGACAGGGTGAACGCGACAAGCTGTTGCTGACCCTGATCTATCGTCATGGCCTGCGGGTATCCGAGGCTGTCGACCTTCGCTGGGCGGATTTCGACCTGGATGCGCCGAAAGCGCGTCCGTTCCATGTGCGGCGCCTCAAGGGCAGCAAGGACAGCGTGCATACCCTCGAACCCGACACGGCGCGGCCACTGAAACGACTTCAGAGCGACGCCGACGGGCCATACGTGTTCAGGTCCGAGCGCGGTGGTCAGATGTCCGTCGATGCGATCCAGGTGATCGTGGCACGCGCCGGACGGGAAGCCGGCCTGAGATTCAAGGTGCACCCGCACATGCTGCGTCATGCGTGCGGGTTCTTTCTGGCGGAACAGGGTACTGATACCCGACTGATCCAGGACTATTTGGGCCACAAGGATATCAAGAATACCGTGATCTATACGGAGACGAGTCAGCGCCGGTTGTCCGCCGTGCGAGTGCGCTGATCGTTGGTGACATCGAAGTCGGGCGTTCCCTTGCACCATGACCCATCGTGTCGATACCGAAGATAAAATGGAGAATGTTATCAACGAATCCCTGACATCGCCACGCTGGCAGGCGCCGTACGCGGCTTGGCGGGGCGGCCCGAGCCTCTCCAGCTCGCGGCAAGCCCAGGAATGGATAGAGGAACACAAGCGCCACGATGAGAGGGACGGGCACCAATCGGAATCCCGCGACCAGCGCACCTCCGGTTAGGGCGAGGCGTCGCTGTCCGGTAAAAGGGGCTTACCGGTGTGTCCGCTCAGTGAAGAGCTTGACCGGGAGCAGTGGGATCGGACCACGTTCTGGAAAGCTCCTCATCTCCGTTCGCCGCGATGCGGTTCTCCACAGCGGTGATCGAAAGCAGGATCGTGTCGCGCGATCTCAGATCAGTTGTGACCTGTAAGAGCCGGTGGTACCGCGCGAGTTGGTCGGTCAATTGCTTACGGTCGGCGGTGGACATCGCTTCGCTGGTCCCAGAACGCCGTCCAATGTGTCAGGTATCCAACGGAGGAGCAATCGCGACTCCGAAAACGCGTCGTAACCCTGCTCGCCGCAACGTCCCTTACGAACGCCGCCGCGTCCACAGGATAAGAAGATCATTCAAACTCGGTCTTGTATACATCGGCCAAATAAGAACGCCGCCCGGCGGGAATGGAGTCCAGCCTGGGTATCGGAGTGCAGGATCGCATAATGACCATTCGCTCACCAGGCGGCCGTTTCAACCGTCGCATCTCGTGGATGTTTCGCGTGATCACGATCACGGCTGGCGTGTCGCTCATGTCAGGTTGCTCGGACCACATCTCGCATCCCGCGCGAGAACCCAATAAGGGGTTTTCCCGCGCCGCGGTCGTGGCCGTCGCCTTGCGGGAATGGCGGCTGTTCGGGGCGCCGGTCAATGATGACGATCACCTGAACTGGGACAAGCCCGAACGCAATGAAGGACTTTGGCAGCGCGTCGGAGAATATTGGTCAGTAGGCATGAACCCTGGCGCGCCGGAAGCACGGCGGACCGGGAAGCACGATGATTATGGGAGGGAGTTCCCCCCGGAGGACGACGAAAAATACGCATGGTCCGCCGCGTTCGTGTCTTACGTGATGCGGACAGCTGGCGCCGGGAATGCATTCCCCTACGCCCCGGATCACGCGACCTATATCAATGCGGCAAAACGCATGACATTGGGTGCGGATAACGGCTGGCTGGTAACCGCCGAGCGCCCCAGTTCATATGCTCCTGTACCGGGTGATTTGATTTGTCGCGGCCGAGACAATGCCGCGCCGTTAGGCTATGATGATTTGCCGACCGCGGAGTTGTTTCCGGCGCATTGCGACATCGTTGTTGGTCCGCCGAATTCTGGAATGATCAGCGTGATCGGCGGCAATGTCCAGGACACTGTCACAATGCGGCATATTACAGTCGCAGCGGATGGCAAACTTGCCGGCCTCGATGAGGCAATCCTAAATCAGCGGCAGAAATGGATGACAGTGCTGCGTGTGCATGAGCCAGAGGTGGCCTCTGGCAGCTAATTGACCTCAATCAGCGGGCAGGGCCGGGGTCAGACCGCCGATGATCCTCAAGCCCCGCCCACCGCCCGGATCTCCAACGGCCTCGACCGCTCGACCCGCGCGCTCGGCACCTCCCGCTGCCGCATGAGGGCGTCGACCGCGTCTCCACTCATACGGTTGCATTTCTCGATCAGCGGCATGACGCGCTCTCGGAGCCGCTCCACGTGCTCGTCCGCCGCGAGACCACGGATATCCTCCGGCCGTCCGCCGTATTGCTTCTTCCATCTCGCGCGGAGCGTCGGCTGACCAAACAACTCGCTCTCGAGCATAAGCGCGGTGTTTCCGACGATGGACTGGAGCCGCATCTGGTTCGCGAACGCGATCACCGCCACCCTACTCCCTCTGGCGCGGAGTTCCTGGCGCGCGCCCAGGGGCTGGTGCCCGTGCTGGGTCTGCGCTGCTGCCGGAGGCGATCTTCGACAGCGCTTGACGCGTCAGGGCGGACACAAAAATAACTATGTCCCGTGTATATCGACCAGCAGGTCCGGCTACCACGCGCCGCCGCGCGCCGTGCCGATGCCGAGTTCAGTGAGGCTTTGCGTGATGGCGGAAAGACACACGCCGGCGTCCCGCGTCTCGGTGATCGTCGGCAAAACGCTCGCGACGAACGGCTGTGCCTTGCGGCTCTTCGCCGGATTCCTGGCCGAGGAGCCGCGTCGATAATCGGTGACCGGATAATTCGCGGCTTAGTCGCAGCACTTTATTTTGCGCCATGAAACATTCGATGTCCCCGGTCATATCCGTCGTAACGCGCTTCCACTCGTCCGGATCGGTCTGCCGAAGAGTGGTTATCGCGGCGCTCATGTTGCGCAAATACGCATCGATCTCCGTTTTAGCTTCTCCATACCGTAGATCGTCACCTCTGATCTGAAGTTCCGTGTCCACATCGTTTGATGCCAGGAGCAGACTGCGGTTGAGCGGCTCGATGGCCATTTTCCGAATGATCGATACCCAGATGGCCTTCAAGGTATCGGTTTCCATGTATTCGAACCGACGGCCACGGCTTATGTAATCCCAGGCTGTGTCCGCGCTTTTACTCGTGAAGGGCGGCCTGACATCGGCCATTGTCTCGGCGTCGGAGCCCGTGGCTCGCTGGGTTCGTTGGGGCTTGCAGGCAACATCTTTTTTCGGTCTCGCGGCCTTATTTTTCGCGCGAGATTTTCCCCCAGTCCCCGCTCCCGGATCTTTGGGAGGCGCCTTCGGCATCCGAGTACCTCCTTTGGAAAGTCGTGCCGTATGACCAGCGGCGGAGTCGGACCAAACCCTTCTGGCAACCAAGTTCCAGGCTTCGCGCACGTGGCCGCGACGGACAAGCCTTGCACCCCCCTTGGTAAACAAGCGCAACACCGGGTCGAGCGTGGTGTCTGGCGCCGAACTACCGCAGGTTTATTCGCTGAGATCAGGGAGGCGGAAAGACCTCAGGGTGTTCACCGATCGCGCCAACGATGGCGTCGGCCTCGGGACCCGTGCTCAATACCAGCCATTGCGCCAGTCGTTGCATTTTGTCGTACTGGCCTGCGGCAAGCATGATCGCGCGGTGGCCGTCAGGACCACTGCGAGCCAGGCACCTTATTAGCTATGCAACATCGCAGAGTGGGTGGCCGCCGTGCCGGAAGATGGCTATCCTCCATTCGAGCGACTATCGGCCCCGCTTGATTGACGGACCTCGTTGGGGCGTACATGTTAGTAGATATTGTGTCGGCGGGTGGCTCATTTGTCATACAGTGCTTCTTCGTATCCGTACGATACCGTGGTGAGAATTACCGACACAATTGGCGGTAAAAACTACCAGGCATCGGGTGTTTTGATTTCACCGGATGAGGTACTTACGGCAAGTCATGTAGTTTATATGCAGGGGGCAGGAACCGCGAGCGACATCGTCGTCACGCCGGGATACAGCGATGGGAGCAGTCCCTACGGTTCCGCGAACGGCATTTTCATTCAATACAATGCAGTAGATGACGCGAACGGCTCTATAACGAATAGTCAATCACAGTACGACTATGCCATTATAACTCTCGCGGCCTCTTTCACGAGTGTCGGATACATGGGAATTGAGCCCAATTTTGGTGGTGGCCCCGTTAACATCACCGGCTATCCGGCCTCGGCGGGCGGAGCCCAGATTAATTCCATGCAGTCCGTCACCCTGAACCCGAATTACTCCCTGTTGGATGGAACCGCTCTCGGTGATGGCTCGAGCGGAGGCCCCGTCTGGATAGAGACCGCCGCAGGGCCGGAGGTCGTCGGACTTGTTTCCAGCGAGTCTGATACAAGTACCACGGGCTACAATGTCTTGATCACCACCAGTGTTCTCAATCAAATTGAAGCCTGGCTCGCACAGGATAGCGGTACGCCGACACCTCCTGGTGCAACCCCAACACCCACGCCGGCTCCAACGCCGGCCCCAACGCCAACCGATATCGTCAACCACGTTACCGGGACGAACTTTCTCGGCGGCGCGATCCCGGGATTCCTTCTGGTTAATTCCACCCCCGGCTCTAACGTTGAGACTCTATGGGCGGTGGGTGCGAACGGAAGCACGAGTCTGATCGGCGCATTTGGGACCGATTGGGAGATCGATGCGGCGGGAGACGCCTATGGGCCTGGGCAAGCCGATATTTTCCTCGAGCAGGACGCGAACGGTACGAGAGATCTATTTGTCGCGGCAGTGAGCGGCGATCAGATCGGCGCGGTGGATGCACTCGGTGCGGTGGGCATGGATTGGCAGGTCGCGGGCTCAGGAGACTTCAACGACAGTGGATACATGGGGATACTTCTACAGCAGGACATGCTTGGTCTGCGGACACTCGAGTTCCTGCCGGTTCAAAACGGTTCTTCCGGCGCTACCATTACCACAGCCGTGCTGCAGGATTCATGGCAAATCGATGCGATTGGATCTCTTACCAGCGATCCAAACAAGGATGTTATTTTAATGAATTATGATGACACCGCGGGTCTGCATATTGAAGTTTTAAATGTGGCGAATGGCGTTTCCCAGACGCCTCAGCAAATTGGGGTGTTCGGAACCGATTGGCAAGTCGACGGCATCGGCGATTTCAACGGCAACGGCAGCCAGGACATACTCCTCGAACATGACGTCGGCGCGACCCGTGACTTATTCATCGCCACCATCGCCAATAATTCAATCTCATCGGTGAATGAGCTTGGTCTTCTGGGGGACAATGTGCAGATCGATGGTATTGGAAATTTTGCCGGTGACCGCACGTCGGATATCGCCTTTCACTATGATCAGTCGGGGCTGAGGACCATAGGCTATTTGCAAATTGAAAATGGCACCATTGTGGGAACTCATATATCTGGCGTGACGGGCCTTTCTGGGGTGGTCAGTTAAACCCGCGAATGGCAACTCACGTGACTCAGTTGACGTGCCGTGCCTCCACAGGGCTGCCCTGGCGGGCGGCGATGATGTGCTCGCGGACCTGATCACGCTGGCCATGTGGACCGCTTGCCGAATCGAGGAAATATGCTCCCTGCGCCGGGCGGACGTGGATATCGCGGCCCACAGCATCACCGTCAGGGAGGGCAAGACGGTGGCCACGCTGTCCGAAAACGCCGGCGTGAGCGAAAATGTCGCCGCGGACACCCTTGACCATGAAAAGCCACGGATCACTTATGGGCTGTATTCCGGCGGGGCGTCGCTGGCGGTCAAGGCGGCGGCGATCGAGAAGCTGACCTATCCGGGTGACAGGGCAAATCCTCAAGGATCGGTTAGCGGCGGCCGGGCGCGGTAGTGAGGCGCACGCTCTGGCGTGGCCGGCTGGCCGCGGCCACCGGGCAGCATGGCTGGCAACCAGGACAGCGGAGCAGCTATGCATCCGATCACAATTATTCGCCGTATGGCGTGCTGACGGTGCTCAATCCGACGCTTCCGTAAAGGTCCGCTCGATCGGTTCCTGATCCGCAGACTGACGCCGCGTGAAGAAGGCTTGCCATGTTAAGGTTCTTGAAAAGCCTGGTGCTGAGGGCGATCCGATCAGCAGGTTACGAGGTCACGCGGAGCCCAGATCGACAGACAGCGGTCCAATCTCCCGAAGCCAACCCGTCGCGGGTAGAGGTGCTTCCGGCTAACGACGTCCCGAGCGCTTCCGTCGCGCTCGATCAGATAGCCAATCCGCTTCCGGCGATCATGCAATCACCGGAATATCCAGCCACCGTCGCGTTCTTCGCCGGCAATCCAGCCTCGCTCAGGTCACTTGTCTCCGGCGACACACAAGCGCTCCTGTTCACGCTTATTCGGAACCTTCAAGCCAAGTGCGTCGTCGAAATCGGCAGCTTTCAATGCGGCACGGCGGAAGCGATGTGCCGCGCGTTGCATTCTAACGGGGACGGCGTTCTTTTTACCGTGGACCCGTTCGGGGCTGAGAGGGCACCAGGAATAATCCGCTGGTGGCCCGACGAATTGCAAGCGCACGTGCGGTTCTTCCCTTTAAGCTCCGCCGACTTCTTCATGGAGATGGAGAGGGAGGGACTACACCCTGACCTGGTTTTCGTGGACGGCAACCACCCGCTGTGGACTTTTTGAGGGCCAACCCCGATTGGATCGATTGCGGTAGGTCGCCAGGAGATTATTCCGTGGCGAAGGCATTCGACAAGGCTCGCATCAGCTTTCACAACACCGACATGATGGTGCTTCGCGCGCCCGCGACCTGGGCAGTCAATGGCCGTCCAATGACGTTCGGCGAGCAACCCTGGCGCTCCAACGTGGTGCATGGCCTACACTTGGCCCTCGCCTCGGAACTTCGCACGGGCGTTTTGTCTGTGCAGTGCGTGGTCAGAGGCTTTGGCGCGACTGAACACGTTGAGATCGCGGCCGAAGCGGATTGCGAGGTCGACGGCCAATCACCGATAGTTTCAGCCTCGTTCGAACCGCCGATAATGCTGCAAGGCGAGTTTATCCGGGTCGGCGTCGAACCTTGGTTGCTCTGGCGAGGGGACGCGCCGCTCCGCCTTATCGAGCCGCCTTCGCTCCACTGAACCGGCCGTGCTCTCTGTTACCGGCCGGTTTGCTTTCTGGCCAACGCCCACCGCGCGATTTCGAAACTCTCGTCGCGCTTCTCGTGCGTGTGCGTGACTTCGGCTTCAGCGAGCCAGTACTCGACTTCGCGACCGTCTTCGATGATTTCCAGTTCCGGCCGGCCGTCGTCGTCGATCCCTTCACTACGCGCCCGCCGGCATTCCGAATTGTATTGGTCAAGCGCGTGCCGTGCATCGGGAAACTGTCCCAATACCCAATTGGCCGGCGCGGCTTCGCCTACGCCAATGAGCCTGAAGAGTTTGATCATGTCGTTACCCTCGCGCTCCAGCCAAGGCCACGATAGGGTCCGGCGGTGGCGACTACCAGGACCATCAACGGAACGTCCGACCACAGACGATCACCCGGCAGCTTCTCGACCCGCACCCGTAGCGCAACGGCAGACTTCGGACCGGCGTGTTCAGGTGGCGCCCGGCCAGCCCCCCGGTCAAGCCGCCATACACGGTCGCAATCCAGGCACAGGGCGTCCACGATGCAGTGAGCCGCCAGGGCTGTCCTGACGGTGGGTAGAGGCATCTCGGGCGGGACCGGTGGATACCGTCGTAATCGAGGGTTTCCACAAGCATGGCGCGCCCTTTGTCGATGGCCGTTCGTGTAAACGGTTAGGCCGGCAGCCGGTTCCACCGCAGCGGATCAAGTCACCCTGGCGGCCATTCCGAAAATCCCACTGAAATCGCCTGTCCAAAACGGCTGAAACCCTGGCTTGAAAAAGATCGTTTTG
>JBEKGV010000087.1:0-9515 GCA_050012615.1 Acetobacteraceae bacterium
CGCATCGGCCCAGAAAACGTCTGCCGCGAGGTTGATCGCCACCGCGACGTCCGCCGGAGCGCAAGGATGCAAATCATCGATGAATTCCGCCGCGATCGAATGCCAGGCCAGATCGGGCCGGTTGTAGGCGGAGATCAGCGTATCATCGAGATCGAACAGGATCGCCTTGGGCAGCACTCGTTGGACTCCATCACCATCCGGTGGGCCGCTTTCTAAGCCCCCCGCCTTCTAAGCCCCCAGGTCGTACCGCTACAAGTCGCTCAGGCTACATCGGAATCGCGCCACCCATCGTGGTCCGATGCATCAACCGCCGTTGCGGCATGTCATAGTCCTGGATGGCGCGGTGCTGCACCGTGCAATTGTCCCACATCAGCACATCGCCAGCCCGCCATCTGTGGCGATAGATAAAGTCCGGCCGTATGATATGGTCCGAGAGCGCTGCGATCAGCCCTTCGGCCTCCTCAGCATCCATGCCCTCGATCCCGGTGCAATCGTCGCGCATGATGTAGAGGCACTTCCGGCCGGTATAAGGATGCGTCCGGACAATCGGATGGCGCACCGGCGGGTTGCGGTCGATTTGCTCCTGAGTCGGCGGATGGGCGCGCTTGCGTCCGGCGAAGTCGAATACCCCATACTTTCCATCGATCCGCCGACGGAGCGGGTCCGGCAAAGCGGTCCATGCCGCCTGGGCACTGGCGAATTCGGTGTCGCCCAGAGTAAGCCCGTACAGGTCGGGGATTTCGATCGCATAGAGCATCGTTCCGCGCGGCGGGCGAGCCGTGTAGCACATGTCGCTGTGCCAGTTCTCGCCGGCGCGACGCACTCCAATCGGCCGCCCGTCCTCCGTGATGTTCGACAGGACCACGATCTCCGGACTGTCAGGCACACTCCATTTCTCGCCGAAAATGTTGAACTCGATCTCGCCGAAGCGGCGGGTGAAGGCGACCTGTTGCGGCGGCGTGATGTGCTGATCGCGGAAGAAGACGACGCCGTGATCGTTATAGGCACGCTCGATCCGGGCGAACGTGGCGTCATCGAGCGGACGAGCCAGATCGACGCCGCGGATTTCGGCCCCGAGCGCAGCGCCCGTTGGAATGACTTCGATGGACATGAGCAAGTCCTTCTTTCGGGTGCGCCCGCCGTTTGGCGGGAGCCGGTGAGCGTGGCCAGAGGGGCGTGGCCAGAGGGGCGTGGCCAGAGGAGCATGACCCGGAGGACCCTAACCCAGATCGCCCGGCACACCCAGCCTCCGGTCACGATTAGGTGGTGGACCGGATACAACCTGCGGTAGAGAACTATCTCGTCGGACCCGGGGCAAGGATCATGACCGATTACCTCGCGCACCATGCTCACACTTTCCTGGTCGCCGTCTTCCGGCTTTGCCTGTGGCTGGCGATCCTCGCGATCATTTTCGTGCCGCTGGAGCGTTTGTTCGCTCTGCATCCACGCAGGATCTTCCGAGCGGGTATCGGCGTAGACCTCGGGTATTTCTTCCTCAGCGGATTGCTGCCCGCCCTGCTGATGAGCGTCCCACTGGCCATCGCGGCCTGGAGCGTCCGCCGGTTCATCCCGCACGGACTGCACGAAATGGTCGCCGAGGCCCCGTTCTGGTCGCGCGCGCTCGCCGCGCTGGTCGTGGGAGACATCGGATATTACTGGGGCCATCGCTGTCTCCACGCGGTCCCGATGCTGTGGCGATTCCACTCCGTGCATCACAGTGCCGCGCAGATCGATTTCATGGTCAATACGCGCGCGCATCCGATCGACATGGTGTTCGGACGGCTTTGCGGCGTGATCCCGCTTTACATTCTCGGTCTCGCCGGACCGGTTGGCGCGGTCGGAAGCGCACTGCCGGTGATGGTGGTTTTGACAGGCGTGGTCTGGGGATTCTTCATCCATGCCAACCTGAGTTGGCGGTTCGGCGCATTGGGTTGGGTCGTTTCCACCCCGGCGTTCCACCATTGGCACCACGCGCTGACACCGGCCGATCGGAATTTCGCCTCCATGCTGCCGTTCATCGATCGAATCTTCGGGTCCTACCACGCACCGAAGGGCGAGTGGCCATCGGGATACGGCATCAGCGACAAGATGCCGGCGTCCATGAGCGAACAGTTGCTTTACCCGTTCATCGCGCCGGCCGCCGGACGATGACCGGGTCTGGACGGCGCGCGACGATCCGGACAAATTGCCGCCCCCGGGACCACGGCCACAGGGAATTCGCGCGATGTCCATATCGATCCGACAAATTCATCCCGTCTTCGCGGGCGAGGTCACCGGCGTCGATTGCCGCGCGCCCCTCTCGCCGGCGGCAGTCGCCGCGGTCGAGGCCGGGATGGACCAATACGCCGTTCTGGTGTTCCGCGATCAGAAGCTGACGGACGAACAGCAACTGGCCTTCACCCGCCACTTCGGCGAGCTCGAGACCCACCCCAAAGCTGGTCACATTCGCAAGCAGGTCGACTCGCGTCTGGCCGCCGGGATGGCCGACTTCTCAAATCTCGACAAATCCGGCAACATCATGTCCGACCAGGACCGCGTCTGGTTCTTCAAACTGGGCGATCGGCTCTGGCACTCGGACAGTTCGTTCCGTGCGGTGCCGGCGAAATACTCGTTGTTGTCGGGCCGTGTCATTCCATCCTGGGGTGCGAATACGGATTTCGCCGACATGCGCGCCGCCTATGACGCTCTCGACGAACGCACCAAAGCGGAGGTCGAGGATCTGGTGTGCGAACACTCGCTGATCTATTCGCGCGAGGCAATCGGATTCACCGAGTTGACGCCGGAAGAACGTGAGGCGTTCATCCCAGTACGTCAGCGCCTGGTGCGCACGCATCCGGTCACCGGCCGTAAGTCGTTGTTCCTTTCCGCCCATGCCGGCGCGATCGAGGGCTGGACGATCCCCGAGGCTCGCATGTTCCTGCGCGAGCTCACTGAGTTCGCGACCCACGAACGGTTCGTCTATTCGCATGAGTGGCGCGTTAACGACCTGGTGATCTGGGACAATCGCACGACGATGCACCGCGCCAGACGCTTCGACCGAAATGAAGTCCGCGATGTGAGGCGAACGACGCTCGGCGGCGACGTCATAACGATCGAACAAGCCGCCTGAGAGCGAGAACCAATCGCGGGCGAACAATCGTTGCGCGCCTTACCACCGTCAGACTGCGGACTGGCCCTGATCGTCTGTTCCAACCGGCCAACCAGAATTTGGCGATGCTACCGTCACTTCCGCGTGAATTCGTGTGCATCCGTGGTTGCACTTTGGCCGGCTTCGACACTCAAGGGCTCTGCCGTTTTGCGTAAGCAAAAGAAAATGGAGCCGCGGATGCATACATATACGCACAGATAAAATGTGAGCCGCGAGCGCCTTGACGTCATTCTGACATTGGAGGGGGAGTATGCGCCGGATCGAACCGGCATTCTGCCTCTTGCTGAACGCTGTACCGTACGAAATGGAAGAATTTCTCACCACGAAGGCACGAAGCACACGAAGGTTTTATTAAACCAGAACTTCGTGTGCTTCGTGCCTTCGTGGTTATAATTCGCTTGCATAGATACGAATTCGAACCGTTGGGTATTGGCTTCACAAAATGAGATAGTTCACTCTCACGCCACGACCCCACCCAGACAATTCGCTCCAATCGGCAGATCCGGTTTTTCCGGTGATAGCCCGAACCCGCAGCATCTCAATGTCACCTCCGCGTGTATCGGTGTTATCCGCGGGTCCACCTTAACCGGCGCGAACACGACGCGGACACCAGCGCCGTCCCGCTATCCCGCGTTCGAATTTCTCGGGCCATGGCGGCCACCGTCACCAACCCGCTCGTCGCCACCCTTATCTCCCGGATGTCGCGGTTGAACCGCTCTCGCGGGTGGCTGCCCGGTCGCTTTCCCATTGACCGCCGCCATCTGGCCCGAAGCCGCCGCGATGTAAGCTTCATTGGGCTGATCGATACCCATCGCACGCGCGAAGCGCTCGGGATCGCCCGCCTCGAGAGCCGCCATCGCCTCCGGGTTCGCACGGCACGCGGCAATATCCTCCGCCGAGGGACGGAATGCATCCGCGGGCGTCGTTTCAGGCGGCGACGGCTCCGCCCCGGTCTGGACCGGCGCATCCGAGGCCTCGGCAACCGGCGCCGCGGTCAGATCATCACCCGCGGGTTCAACCGGCACCTCCCGGCGCCCCTGAGACGGCCGCGTCTGATAGTATTCCAGCCGTGCAAGGCAATGATCGAACGACTTGTTCAGGTTGACGATACTGGCGCGAGTGGCGCGTCGTCCCGCCGCCGTCTCATCGCGGAACACGTCGCGGACACTGTCGACCATCAATTCGTGGAACATCATGCAGTGGCCGGCCAGCATCGCCTCGATCATGTCGCGCGGTCGCAGCCCCATCACCGTGTGAGCGGCCGCCTGCGAGCGGGCGACCTGCTGCCCCCGGCTCTCGCCGGCCCGCTCGCAGACGGCTTTCGCCATGTCGGCGATGAGATGCGTGACGAGTTCTTTGAAGCCGAATTCCGGCAAGGTTTCCATCGTGCGATTGACCTGATGAATGTTCGCTCAAAGTTAATAACACTAACAATCAAAGCGCGTCAAACGAGTTTCCGCGCCGCCCCGCTTCGCGGCGGCCCATTCATCGCACCCCTGAACGGGGCACATTTTTCAGGCATTACGATGAATCGGCACTCAACTGCCGACTCCAATCCCCGATTCACGCTTGCAAAATAGGCAAGGCCCGCCCATGCTGCACTGCGTCACCAGCGAGAAAACGTCCTTCACCCTACGCCGAGAGAAGGATCCCAACCATGTACGACCACGAGCCTCGCGATCCCGACCACTGGGAGATGTTCGCCGAATCGATGGACCTCACGATCGAGGGGCACCGGCTGATTGCCCAGGAGATTGTTTTCGAAACAAAACTGCTGTGGCGAGCGATGGGGTCAAGGTTGCGTGGAGCGATGGGGCCGAGGTTGCGTGGCCTGATCGCCATGGCCACGCGTCGTCGATCTTCACCACAAGTCTGACGCCTCCCGCCACGCGCGCTCGACCAACGCCGAGGGTCATTGGACCCACTACGGAAACCCCGTGGGGAGCCCATGGCGAAATGCCCTCTGACTTTCCGGCTTCTCCACTATTGAATCGTTCCGCCGCTACACACGCCCGGCCAACGACGAACCCGCCCAGTCGACGCCCCTCGTTCTGCACCACGTCGTTCGGCGTCTTATTGCACGACCTGGGCGGTTTGGGTCGACGATCCCGCTGTGCTGGTGAACGACGTGGCACCCAGCGAACTGCAGTTACTGCTGTAGTTCGAATACCCCGACGTATAGATGCTTGACGCGATGATTTCCATGCAGGCATTGGACGTGCCGCCCATGCCCGGACTGGTGCTGCTGCCGCTTGTCGCACCGCTCGCGTTGAACACCGCGTTCGGGAAATAGATGACCCCGTCGATGACGAAGTTCACGCTCCCCGACACAGTCGCTTGTGACGTCGAGTTTCCGGCCAAAGCCACGCCGGGGATCGAGTTAGGACTGGCGCTCGACGCCTGCGCCACCGTCGGCGCCGTGATATAAAAGTTGAACGTGTTCGAGCCCGTGAACGCCCCGGACGTGATGATCGTGACGGCCGAACCGTTCGTGGTCGTGTTCTGGGTCAGTGTGATCGGGCCATTGAACTGATAGAGGCCAGGCTGCAGGTTGAAGGTGTAGGGCCCACCCGCGCTGACGACCCAGGACCCATAATTCCCGGGATACATCGTGCACACCACGCCGCTCGCGCTGGAGCAGGTCCCGCCGTTGGGCAGCGAATTGGTGCCGTTGCAGTTATTGTTCCCGGTATACTGGCCGGCGGTGCCGTTGACGCCTCCGACACTACCGCAGGCGATACTGGTCACACCCGTCAGAGCAGCCGTGTTGGTCAGGGCACTCTGCAGCGCGGTGTTGCTCGCATACGGATCCGTGATGGTACCGGCATTCGGGTTTTGCGTCCCGTCGATCGTGAACCAGGTAGGAATACTGATCGCCCCGCCGGCGAAAATGCCCGCTGTGTCAAGAGTCCCGGCTCCACTGAAAGTTATCGTTCCATTGGAAACCATCGTACAGGTCGGCATCGTGATGTACGTCGACCCGGATCCCGTGATCTGACCCGAGGTGGACAGCGCCAGCAGACACGGCTGGCCGGCCGCGGCACCGGTCGGCGTGCCGTTGCTCGTGACAAGCTCCGAGGTACTCGTTCCGGTTAGCGTATAGGACGACGTCGAGCTGAACAGACTGGACATCGCCGCCGGAACCGTCTTTTGCACCGACACCTTGATCATGACGTCCGAGTTCGTCACGACTCCCGAACAGGAAATGACCTGTGCGATGATCTGATTGTCGGTCAGAGTGCCGGTGCACGGACTGGTGCAGGATCCGCTGCACGAACTGCTCCAGGTCGGCGACGCCGTTCCGGACGCTCCGTTCAACTGCGCCATCCGGGCCGCGAACGTGGCCGCGGTTTGCGCGTTCAGGCTCGCCTTATAGTTCATCGCTCCGGCGTTCGCCGACACATCGGCGGTCCGTTGGGCCGACATCCGCGCGGCCTCCCAACCGCCGACCTCGATGCCAAAAGCCATCGCCATGACGAGCATGGGAGTCATCAGGGCGATCCACACCGCCACTGAACCTCTTCGTCCAAGGACAAATTCGCTCATTTACCCGGTTCCCCCGAAAGACGCGTCCCCACGCGCCCAATCGACCGTAGGCGCGGCATCGCGCATACAGACGTAACGAATACGCCGGATTGGTATCATCACGGTTTCATCACGGCCGACGGATTCAGTTTTTGCCTGATCGGGGCGGGACAACACATTCCCGCGTCATGGCCGGGCTCGTCCGGGCCACCTACAGCAGTACGGCGCCGCGACGATCCCCCGATCAGGCCGGGGAGGGGGATGACGTTGGGTGGCCGTGCCGATAACAGATCGCAGCGTCAGGCCATCTCGACGACGACGTATTGTTCCTCGACCGTGACGGGAAGCGTCTCGGCGACGTAAGGTCCTTGCACGACGGTCTGACCGGGAGCGACCTCCACGGGGTAGCTGCGCACGCTGATTTTCGATGGATCGCAAAAGCTCTGCCCGGTTTTGACGTCGAATTCCCAGCCGTGCCACGGGCAACGCAGTATTTCGCCCGGCCGCGAGTATTCGTAACGACCCGGCTCACTTGATTGAATGAGACCGGTAAGGATGCCTTCGCACATCGGTCCGCCCTGATGCGGGCAACGATTGAACAACCCGAAGAACTCTCCGTTCAGATTGAACACGGCGATGGAGCGGCCGCGCACCGTGACGAGCTTTCGCTCGCCGGGAGGGATCTCACTGACTGTCGCGACGACGTGCTTACTCATGCGGCATTTCCCGTTATCCGATGTGGAAATTAGCCGCGTCGCGCGACGGGAGCAACCTTGACCGATGTTTGGGCCGCGCCTAAGCCTGCCGGCAACAAACGGGAGAGATGTTCCATGCGGCGTATTGGTCTGACCGCGTTCCTGGTGTCCGTGCTGACGATCGCCACGGCTCGTGCCGATACGATAAGGATCGGTGCGATTCTACCTCTGACCGGGCCGGGCGCGCTGATCGGGACACAGCAAATGCGCGGCATTCAATTCGCGATCGATCAGGCCAACGCCAAAGGCGGCGTGCGCGGCAACAAAATCGAGGTCGTGTTCGAAGACAACCAGGCAAAGCCCGATCAATCGATCCTGAGCTTCAACAAATTGACCGATCTGGAACATTTGCAGGTGATCTTCACCGCCTATTCCGGACCGTCGCTGGCGATGGCACCGTTGGCGACGCGAAAGAAAGTGCTGATGATCAATGCAGGCGCCCAGGCGGATAAGTTGGCGACGGCGTCGCCGTATTTGATCAATACGCTGCCGACGATCGGCGACGAGATCGGAGTGATCACGAAATACCTTGCCTCGGAGGGGAAGAAAAAGGCCGTCATTCTGTTCGAGAACGATGCCGCCGGAATTTCGGGCCGAGACGACTACATGGATGCGTTTCCCAAGACCGGCGGAACTATCGTTGCGCAGGAACCGACACAGTTTGGCCAGACCGACTTCCGGCCCGCGCTGTTGAAACTGGCGGATGCGAAGCCCGAGGTGATGCTGGTCTCCATCACCGCGGCCCTGTCGAATATGGCACAGCAGTACAAACAACTCGGCCTGACGTTCACCGTCGCCGGCACCACGTTCTTCCAGGATCCCGACGTGATCAAGGATCCCGCGGCCGAGGGATTCGTGCACACCCAGATCCGGATCGAAGCACCGCCTGAGCTTGCCGCGGAGTTCAAACAAAAATACAACGCGGAGATGGAGTTCTTCGTTCGCCAGTACTACAACGCGTCGCAAATTCTGATGGTTGCGATGGACAAACTGCTGGCCGACGGCCAACCGATTACCGGCGAGAACATGCGCGACGTCATCTTCAAGATCCGCAAATTCCAGGGCCTTATCCCACTGGAGTTCAAGACCAACACCGCGACCGTTCCACTGGATATCAACGTCATGCACGATGGCAAGGATGTGACGATCAAGAAGATGAACACCGACTGATCGATGCTTGCTCTCCAGCTTCTTTGTAATGGGCTCGCGACTGGCTGCGCCCTTGGCGTTGTGGCCGTTACATTTTCGCTGGTCTACTCCACCACCAAACTTTTCCACGTCGCCCATGCCGGTGTCTTTACACTGGGCGGCTATCTGGCATGGTCGCTGACGACCCGCGGCGTGCCGTTCATCGTCGCGTTCGCCGTCGCGGTTATCGTTTGCGCGGGAACCGGGGCTTTGATCCAGGCTCTGCTTTATGCACGTCTGGAACGACGGCACGCGACACATCTGGTGATTCTGATCGCCTCGCTCGGCACGCTGGCGGTGATGCAGAACATCATCGCCGCCATCTACTCACCCAACATCCTACAATTTTCCCTGCCCTGGGCTTCGGAAGTCGTCGCGGGGGGCGGTCGTGTCCGGCTGACCGTCATTCAGGTTCTGATCGTCGGCGTCAGTGTCGCCGCTTATGGCGGACTGATGTGGTTCGCCCATTGGACGATTCTCGGGAAACAGATGCGTGCCGTCGCATCGAACCCGTTTCTGGCGGAGATCACGCGGCTGCGGCCTCGACGGGTTCATGTTTACGTCATGGCGATCGCGTCGGCGGTTGTCACTCTTCCGGGCGTTCTGCAACCGATCGATCTCGGTCTGCAACCTTATAACGGCGTGACGCCCTTGCTGACGGCGACCATCGCGATGATCGCCGGCGGGGTCGGCAGCATCACCGGCGCGTTCGTGCTGGCCATCGCGATCGCCGAATTGCAAAACCTGTCGCTTCTGGTCATTCCCGGCGAATGGAGCATCGGCATCACGTTTTTCATCTTCCTGATCTTCATGCTGTTCCGGCCGACGGGCTTGTTCGCGGCGGCTCGCTAGGCCATGGATTTCTGGCTCAGCTACGCGACGTTGGCGTCGATCTACGT
>JBEKGV010000088.1:0-9440 GCA_050012615.1 Acetobacteraceae bacterium
GTACCTTCACGAAGAAGGTTCTCGACGAATCGAATCGTCCCGTGACCTGTCAAGCCCGCGGTCGACGGCTCAGGTCAGCGACAGAGAGTCGCGAACCCGTCCGCTTTCGCAACCGGTCTATTATATGATGCAGAATTTTGTGGGGGTGCATGTTCAGTTAGACGTGCAACATGGTATCAGTTTAACCCCCTCTGGCCCGAAATCGTTTATAGTTCGATAGCTCATCAAGGTCCCGCGACCCGACGCCGGCAGAATTCGATTCCGATCAACGAGCCGCGCGTCCGCTTTTCACATAAACCGCCGGTAGCCGTGGCGCCCCGCATGAACCGCCGCAACCGATCCACTCCGGTATTTCAAACCGTCCCATCGCCCCGTGCGCCCATCGCTTGACCAGCGCGCCCGGCCCGTGGGTAATCCTCCCGCATAATCCACCAGGACCGCACCATCGCGGAGCAGGAGACACCCCATGCCCACCGTCCATCCGCAGGTCCAGAAGGCTCGCAACCTCATGCCCGTGCTCGCCGCGGCCTCGGCGGAAAACGACGACATAAGGCAACTCACCAAACCGGTCGTCAAAGCTCTGATCGATGGCGGATTCTTCACCATGCTGAAGACCAAATCCGTTGGCGGGATGGAGCTGAAACCCTCGATCTTCGCCCAGGTGACCGAGGCGATCGCGAGCGCGGATGGATCGACCGGATGGGTGGTGTGTCAAAGCAACGGCTGCTCGACCACCAGCGCTTATCTCGACCCGAACATGGCCCAGGAGATTTTCGGCAGGCCGGACGGCATCGTCGCCTGGGGACCGCCCGGTTCGCCGTACGAGGCCACACCGGTCGAGGGCGGCTACCGCATCACCGGCAAATGGCGCTTCATGAGCGGCAGCCAGAACGCGACCTGGCTAGGTGCGCATCTGCGCGTCGCGGGCACCAAGGAAACCAAGACCTTCCTGTATCCCAAATCGAGCGCCACCTTCCACGATATCTGGCACACACTGGGCTTGCGCGGCACCGCCAGTAACGAATACTCCGTCGACAACGTATTCATTCCGCACGAACTCGCGATCTATCGCGACAGCCCTCGCGACCGCCGGACCGATTCGCCATTATATCGTTTCACCAGCAACCAACTCTATTCGATCGGCTTCGGCGGTGTGGCGCTTGGCATTGCCCGCGGCACAATGGACGCGTTCCTGGCGCTGCCGAGCGAAAAGACCCGCCGCGGCGCGGGCAAACCGATGGTCGAGAACAACGTCGTCCAGTCGCACGTGGCGCAGTCCGAGGCAGGTTGGCGCTCCGCGCGCTACTTCCTGCACGCGGCGGCCGACGAGGCGTTGGAAACGATCGAGGAACGCGGGGAAATGGATCCCGATCAGCGCACCCGCCTCCGCCTCGCCTCCACCTGGGCCATTCAATCATCCCGAGAGATCGTCAACACGCTGTATCACGACTGCGGCTCGATGGCGGTGTTCGAGGAGAATCCGTTCGAACGCCGGCTGCGCGACATCCACACGGTGGCGCAGCAGGGCCAGGGACGGATCCTGCACTACGAGACTGTCGGTCAGATCCTGCTCGGTCTGACGCCGGAGAACATTTTCTGACGGCAGCCACGCCATCGGTGATCCGGGTTTACGGGAAGGCTCTGAACGAGGAAGCGCGGGCCTGATTTTGTTGGTGGTCTCGTCATCAACACGGCGACCGTCCCGCTTATCCGTCCTCTGGGCAATCCGGTCACGGTATCGGACAATGAGTTGAACAAACAGGAGGACGGCCATGCCAGTCATCGACGTTCAGGTTCATCCCTTCGACCGCAACCATCCCGGCCGCCCCTGGGCTGGTCCCTCGCATGGACTGGATTCGGCGACCGGCGACGAAATGGTCGCCGCCATGAACAGTGTCGGCGTCGACGGCGCGATCATGGTGTCGTCGTTCAGCGCCTATGAGTACGATCCGAGTTACGCGCTCGAGGTTTACAATAAATACCCGGACAAATTCCGGGTCGTGACTCCGGTCGACGCGACCGATCCCGCGATCGACGATGTGGTGGCGAACTGGGCGGCGACGCCCGGCGCGCGCGGCATTCGCATCCGCATGCGCGAGGGTCTGCCGATGGACGCCGACCATCCCGGCCTGAGCCGAGCTTTCGCCGCCGCCGCGAAACACGGTCTGCCGGTCAATCTGCTTTGCTGGGGCATCCTGAACAAAGGCCTCCCGCACATCCAGCTTCATCCGGACACGGTCATCGTGATCGACCATCTCGGGCTGCTGCAACCCGCTCACCCGCCCGTTCCCGCCGACGTCTGGGCCGATCTGCCGAAGTTGCTCGCTTTGGCCCAATACGCGAACGTAAGGGTGAAGATCAGCGGCGCCTGCACGATGTCGCACCAACCGTTCCCATACGACGACATTTGGGAGCCGGTGCTTCGAGTCATCGATGCGTTCGGACTGGATCGTTGCATGTGGGGCACAGACTGGACGCGGGCGATCGGTATGCTGACCTATGAGCAGGGCGTCGCGCCATTCCGGAATACCAACCGGTTTTCTGACAGCGACAAGGCGACGCTCATGGGCGGGACGTTGCAGAAGGTCTACAAATGGTAATGCGGCTGCGGAGCTTTCCGAAAAGCCCTCAGTCGAATCACCGACCAGTGACTGTCGTCCAACGAGGCTGCGGCCGATTGGGTCAGGAACAATGTGCTGGAGTTCACGTTCCGACTGCCGGAAGTCATGGTGGGCGACGTTCTTATCGCCGAGGTCATATGACGCAGTCGAGCGGCCAGCACGCGGTGTGCGAATGACAACTGATATTTCTGGTCGTGCCTTATCACTCGGAACGCCGTCCAATCCGGCCTAACCGCGAGACGTCAGATCGCCAGACAGGCGCCTTCGGTGCGGCGCCGCGGCGGGTAGTCCCACACCGGGCCTGTTCGGACCGGCGAACGTAATGGAATATTCACCCGCCGGACGACGGGCTGCCGCATAAGCAGGTCCGAATGCCGCGAGGGCAAGCATTTCGATGGAGGCGGACATGAACGCGATTGGGCGGCTGTTGGTGCCATGAGGGTGACGTGGTTCCTGTGCATGGTGGCGCTGCTAGGCCGGCCGGCATGGGCCGCCGATTTGTTCCTGCTGGACCAGCGCTACGGCTCGATCTCCTTCTCGGTCGACCATTTCGGCTCATTTTCGTCGTTGGGTTCGTTTCCGCGATTCATGGGCCGGTTGTTGATCGACCGATTGCATCCCGAGCAAACGAAGATCGACGTCGACGTCGACGCAACGGCTGTCACAATCCCGTGGCAGGGAGGCGATGAGCTTCTGCGCAGCCCTGATTTCTTCGATTCGGCTCACTTTCAACAAGTTCACTTCTCGAGTGCCGCGATCAGAGGCGTCGATCCCAAACACTACAAGGTCGACGGCATTCTCGAAATTCGTGGCATCAAACATCCGTTGACGTTGGATGCGACTCTGGAGCGTGAACGAGCCGATACGGCAGACGGTAAAGAGATCGCGGACTTCACGGTGACGGGCAAATTGTCGCGAGCGGATTATGGGATGACCGCAGAGCCGATCATGATCTCCGACCAGGTCAGACTCAAAATCGCCGCGCGAATCGAACTGCCCGCGCAGATCCCTTGATGGTCCGCCTTTCGCTCGTGCGGCGGCATTTGCATTGGTGGACCGCGGTAATGGTCGTCCTCGGTTTCGCGATCGCCTGGGTCATGACCGCGTTGCCGCTCTCGGCACTGCTGATGAAGTTTCTGCTGTACCAGGTCCACAAGAGTCTCGGCCTCTGTATCGCGGGACTTGCGGTCCTTCGCCTGTTGCTCACGTGGTACGCCAACGACTGGCCGCGCGGGGTGCGGGCGGTCCTCTACGTGCTGCTGCTGGTGGTTCCTCTGCTGGGTTATTTGACCGCGGCCGCGTCGCCTAATCAGGTGCCGACGCTGTTCCTGCTGCTGTTGCGGGTCCCGCATGCGATCGGACCCGATCAGACGATCTTCGACGTGATCAGGCCGGTGCACCGGTGGCTGGCGATCGCATTGATCGGGCTGGCGATCTGGCACGCGGCACAAATGAGTTTCAGTGCGTTTGAACCCGGCGAACCCGTCCAGCTTGCCGATGACACGAGGACCGAGCATGAGTAATCTTGTCGTGGCCGGCGACAGACATCCTACGTGCGGTTCAGATCTTTCTTGGCCATATCGAAGATCGAGAGTACCGGTCGGGATCAGGTCTCCCGCACCGAAAATCATGCCTTATTTGTAACACAGACGGCGTTCTCTGGTGGACGTCGCGACTCGCGCTTACCGACCAGGCGGGAACGTGGCGAGTGGTGACCGCGGCATCGGCGGACACGCTTGCGGTGATGTTGGCGTCCCGCAGTTGGCCGGATCAGGCGGCCCCGACGGGGTGACCGGCACCGGCGGAAGCAACACCGGCGGCGGGGCGGTGGTGGTGGTCGATATGGTGGTAGTCGTGGTTGTCGCAGGCGGCGGAGTGCACGCCGCAAGCGCCAGAGTTGCCACTATCCAGAGAGAATGTCTCATACGTGCTCCTCCTGCGAGTACATCGGAGAGGTTACTCCGCGAGCATGACCGTCTCCGTGTTCCGTTTGTACCTGGAATACAATGATTGCGATAGCCGGCGATTGAAATGACCGTTGTCCCCGTAATTTGATGGAGTTCGTCAAACCGCGGTCACGAGGTCGCCATCCCAATATTCTTCCTTAATGGCTGGGACCTCCCGGCTCGCGATCAGCTTTTGAACATGTGCGATCTGGTCTGACGATACGATGACGTTATCGCGGCGTGGGGCGGCTACCGGAGCCCCTGAGCCGGAGATGGCAGCCGCACGGTTGATCGCATCGCGAAGGCCGGTGGCGCGGTACAGAACCTCGCCGTTCCGGCTATCGACGATCCATGGCGTGGGCTCGAACAAAAGCGTCTCGAAGGCGGCGTCGATGCGATAACCACTGAACATCCGCCTGCCCCTTCGCATTGCCGTTGGAGTATCTTCATTAGATGCGCGGAGTTCCCGGATCGGATCGAAATTTTACATGACGTGTACGAGCAAGGCTAATATCCTGCGAACCAGTTGAACCTGATGAGCCGACCACACAAGGTATTATACCAACCGGCGAATGAGTTGACCGATCGGCAGCCTCCAACGCGTCATCACCGTCCCCCGACCTGATCGGGGGATCACCCGGTGATCTCTCGCGGCGTTGTGTGGCCGGCTCGGTGGCCGGCCATGACGAGGTTGGCATTGTGCCAAAGCGTCACTCATTTGGGCGGTTGGTTTTAGTACTCACTCTCGCGAACGCGCGAGGCATGGTCGTTACACCCTCATGGCCGTCCCCCGACTTGATCGGGGGATTGACGGGGCCATCTCTCGCAGCACTGCGCTGGAAGAGATGGCCGGGTCAAGCCCGACCCCTATCGCGGGGATGTGTCGCTCTTCAACGGTTCTCGGTACATGGGTGAGGAAGAAATCGGTGCAAATCCGAGCGCGTGATTGCTTCATGATTAATTCCTTATCCATGCGACTCCGATTTGCTCTCACGCTCGATCGCTTCCCGTATGCGCAGCTTCGCTTCTTCGGCATCGCCCCAACCTGCGATCTTCACCCATTTGCCGGGCTCAAGATCTTTGTAATGCTCAAAGAAGTGTTGGATTTGTTCACGAGTGATGAGCGGCAGATCGGTATAGTTTCGCACGTCGACATATCGCTGAGTGAGTTTGAGTGAGGGGACCGCGATGATCTTCTCGTCGTTGCCGCTTTCGTCGGTCATGTTCAACACGCCGACGGGACGGACGTTAATCACCGCTCCCGGGAAGATTGGCCGCGTGTTCGCGATCAGGACATCGATCGGATCGCCGTCCTCGGACAAGGTGTGCGGAACGAAGCCATAATTCCCTGGATAACGCATCGGGGTATGGAGGAAGCGATCGACGACCAGGGTGCCGGCCGCTTTGTCCAACTCATACTTGATCGGCTCGCCGCCGATGGGCACTTCGACGATTACGTTGATGTCGTCGGGCGGGTTGTTGCCGATCGCGATCGCTTCAATACGCATTTGGCGGCGTCCTTTGGATGGTCCGGATGTCCTGTTTCGGGGGCGGTCCGGGAGGAGGCCGACCTTACCGGCCTTGCACACGGCTTTCCACGCGAAACCGCGTTGGAGGTTCACCAGTGAGATCGACCGTGACAACGTCCTTCCAGCGCCGCGACGGTCATCAACCGCGGCCGATATACGGCATCTTTGTCGCCATCACGGTCATGAACTGAACGTTCGCTTCCAGCGACAGGCTGGCCATGTAGGCGACGCCGCGCGCGACATCGTTCACGTCGATGCGTGCCTCCGGTTCGATCTTGCCGCTGGCCTGCAGACGACCTCGGGCCGTGTCCTCGTTGCGCGTGGTCGCGGCGTTGCCGATGTCGATCTGGCCGCAGGCGATGTCGTATTCGCGCCCGTCCAACGACAACGATCGGGTCAGCCCGGTCAGCGCGTGCTTGGTCGCGGCGTAGGGAGTCGAGTTCCGCCGCGGCACATGAGCCGAAACCGAACCGTTATTGATGATGCGCCCGCCGCGCGGTTGCTGGGCTTTCATCAGGCGGAACGCATGCTGTGCGCAAAGGAATGAACCTGTCAGGTTCACCGCGACGACATTCGACCATTGTTCAAGTGTCAAATCGTCGATCGGGATGTTGCGGGTGCTGATGCCCGCGTTGTTGAACAAGAGATCAATCCGGCCGTAAGTGGCCTTGACCTTGTCGAACAACGACGCGATCGAAACCGGGTCGCTCACGTCAGTTGGCATCACGAGCATCCGAGGCGGCGCCGCCTCGGCGAGCGCGGCGGTTTCCTCAAGCATTTCGCGACGGCGCCCGGCCAGCACCACGGAAAATCCGTCCGCGAACAGCGCGAGCGCGGTCGCACGCCCGATGCCGCTGCCCGCCCCCGTGATGACCGCGACTTTTCCCGACATCTCCATGGTCCAATTCCTCCCGGTGTTACGTGATTGACGACTGTGCCGAAGAATCAGTCATTTGGGTGGTCGGTCTCAGACCGGACGGCTACACCGATTGCGCCACCGGCTGTGACCCTTTCGCATTAAAGTGCGGGATGATTTGTTCGCCGAACAGCCGAATGGTGTTCAGGACCTCCTCGTGCCGCGCCGGTCCAATCGCGCACAGCAAAAACACCTCCTCGATCCCCAGCGCCTCATACAGCTCGAGAAACCGGATGCATTCCGCCGGCGTGCCGACGCAGAACGACGTGCCCTGCTCGCGTACGGCTTGCGGTGTCGGCTCTCCAGGATGCGGCCCGCTCGCGAGGTGCTGATCGCGCGCATAATAGTTCTGGTAGTCCGGCGGCACGGTGGTCGGATCGTAGTCGCGCCACACCAGACGGGCGCGTTCACGCTGTTGCTCGATATACCAGCCGACAAGTTCGGTTCCGCGGCTGGCCACGACTTTGGGGTCCTCATGGCAAAATCCGGCGGTCATCAACGCGGCGCGGCGGCCAGGCCTTGATCCCTTGTCTGGGGCGGTCTGCAGCGCGTCCTTGTAAATGGCCATGAGTTGCCGGACACGATCGGGCCCGCCCTCGCTGCCAAACAACCCGCCCATGCCCAGACCGCCGGTCAAACGTGCCGTCTCATCGCTGCCGCATGCCGACCAGAGCGGCGGATAAGGACGTTGCAATGGCTTCGGCAGGACCTCGCGGGGAGGGATCTTAAAATATGTTCCGTCATAGGAGACCGTTTCCTGTGTCCAGATCCGCGGCAGCACGTCGGCGAATTCCAGCCACATCCCCCGCGTGTCCCCGAGATCGGAACCGTACGGGGTGAGCTGATAGGGGTATCCGGTGCGGCCCAAACCGACATCCACTCGCCCGTGGCTCAGGATATCGAGCGTCGCCATGCGGGCCGCGACATGGAGGGGGTGGTGGATTGGCGCCAGCACCACGCCAACACCAAGGCGAATGCGGCTCGTGCGTTGGCTGATCGCGGCGAGTGTGAGATCTGGTGCGCTGTTGTGCGACCACACCGGGCGGAAATGATGTTCCGAGAACCAAACGCTCTCGAAGCCCTGCTGTTCGGCATAGGGAACTTGCTCGAGAGCCTCGTAAATACGTTCTGACTCACTGGTTGCGGTCCAGGGTTTGGGAACCTGGATCTGATAAAACAGGCCAACTCTCATGCATGGTCTCCTGTCGGCAGCGGCCGGAACCCGGCGTCGCGATCACGGCGATCGCCGGGCCACGGCAAAGTGTGCTCGATCAGGAGTATGATACGGGAGCGTTCGCGTCCAGGTTTCAGGCGTAGATCTTTACAATTTCAGAATGGGCCCATTTGACCGCATCCTCTGCGGGCATGCCCTGCACCGCCTTCGCGTACATGTCGACGATGATGAACTTGCTGATGGTCTCCGCGGCCGCTCGTCCAGCCGGTCCGGCATAGCCGGCGAAACGGCCGCTTTCCGCTGCCGTGCGGAACGGCGCCATCACCGGGTCGACTTTCCACAGCTTGTTGTTCTCCCACATTTTGGTCGAGCCAACCGAGAAGCCCTGCTGCGAGGTGAACCACGTGTCGTAGATCTCGGTGGAATGGAACCAGCGCAGGAACTCCTTGGCGGCTTTCTGGTTCGTGCCATAGCTCGGGATAAGGTTCGAGAACGGCACGTGATAACTGAACTGACCGGCCGGTCCTCTGGGAAGCGGCGCATGAAAGCAGTCATCCTTGAGCGGCTTGCCCGTTTCGGACATGTAATTGTCTGGCTTGCTGCGCGCCAGCAGGTAGATCGAAGCCCCGTTGCTGGTTGAACTGATCGTGTTTGAGAGAAAAGCGCGATTATTGCCGGCGTCATCCCATGACATGCCGCCTTCATCGAACGCATCCTTCCAGAATCCGGCCGCGAATTTAACCGACTCGATCGTCTCCTTGCTATTGAGCACGACGGTCTTGCCGTCGGTCTCGACCTCCCTGCCGCCCCACGACCACAGATACGGATACCAAAACGCCGGCCCGTCGCCGAACGCATGCGCCAGCGTCTGACCAAGCGGCCGGTTTTTGGCCTTCAGCTTTTTGCCGGCCGCGCGATAGTCCTCCCACGTCTTCGGGAAGTTGTCTTGTGTGATGCCCTCCTCCGCGAACCATGACGTACGGTTGACGAATAAAACCCCGAGGATCGTGAACGGCATCGCGATCCATTTCTTGCCGTCGTTGGCGACGGCGTGCGCGGTCTCGAAATAGCCGCCCTGTGCCTTACCGACTGGTTCGGCGATGTCGCTGACGTCGACAACGCTATCGGCATAGAGCTGCGCCCAATTGTTGACGGTCATCATGATGTCGGGGCCGGTCTTGGCCTGGATCGCCGAGGTGATGCGCGCCTGCACTCCATCGCCATTGATGGTCTCGACCGTCAGCGAGATGCCAA
>JBEKGV010000089.1:0-9427 GCA_050012615.1 Acetobacteraceae bacterium
CCGCTTCTTAATCCGCCGATCGGTGCGTCGCTTCCTCGGCCGCGCGCATCACTCCCTGAATCAGTGGCAGCGATGCGGTGCCATCCCAGGGATGTCGAGACACCGGGATGCCAGACCATCCAATCCCATGATCCGTCAGGCAACTCCTTTACGATCAAGTGCAGAATCACACGACCGGACAGTCCTTCGACGGCCGCGTAAAGCGTGCCGCCGCTTCGCTTCCAGGTCACGGCGGTCAGATGGCCGAGAAATTGAACAAAAGGCCCAGGACAACCAGGGCCACAAGAACGACAATCGCCAGCACGAGGTAAAGCGGTCTCATCATGACGCCTCCCTGATGGTGGCCTCAGATCAACCCGTCGCTTTTATTGTCCAAAACGTTGCGCGCCCGCGTAGCTCACCGTCAAGCCTGTCGTTGAGCTGCGGCATCGCGTTCCGCACTCTGGCGATCACTAGGCCAAACTCGCTTGTCCGATGGCCTCCCCACCCGCTGGGCCAGTACTTCGGCGATTTCCCGGACGCACACAGGCTGACCCTCATCAGGGATCGTTTCGAGGATCTTGTGGGTGCACCAATTCCAAGCGTACCACGCCTGGAAGTGCCCGTGGACGTCCTGCGGGGTGGCTCCGTTCTGTATGACGCGGCGTGGCACTCGCAATAGAGCCTGCCCTAGTGCGAGTGTCAAAAACCATCGCACATGAATTAGTTCTGGATTTTTGAGAGGGTATGTGTCACTATGTGAACGACGTCAGTGAGAAAAAAGACGCCTCCCATGACTGCCGCACTCGCCGGTTACGCCCGAACCAGTACCGCGGAACAGCTTGCCGGTCTGGATGCCCAGGTCCGGGAGCTGAAGACCGCAGGATGCACTGAAGTCTTCTCGGAGCAGGTGAGCAGCGTTGCCGAACGCGCCCAACTGAACGCGGCACTTCGTTTCGTCCGTAAGGGCGACACGCTGATCGTCACAAAGGCTGATCGCCTGGCCCGATCGACCGCCAATCTTCTCGCCATCATAGGCGACCTGGAGGCGCGTGGCGTCGGCCTGGTCATCCTGAGCCTGGGCGGACAGCAACTCGACACGCGGAACCCCACGAGCAAGCTCCTGCTGACCATGCTCGGCGCGGTGGCGACTTTCGAGCGTGAGATAATGCTGGAGAGGCAGCGTGAGGGCATCGCGGCTGCCGCCGCAGCCGGCAAATACAAGGGTCGTGCGCCAACCGCGCGCGCCAAGGCGGAAGATGTGCGTCGCCTCGCGTCTCAGGGCACCACCAAGGAGGCTATTGCCAGGATCGCAGGCATAAGCGTCGCCAGCGTCTATCGCATCCTCGCGGAGGCCAAGGCGGCGGCGTGATGCCTGGTTGCCGTTGACCGAAAAGTTGGCGGCGTTCCCTTCCTGCCTGAAAATGCATCATGTCTCGCCCACGCGGGAGCCTATAGTTTGAGCGGTATTCGACATCGGGCTAGGCAGATGGAAACCGGAGGAGCATGCTGGCTGTCCCAATGCGGGGTGCCAGCCCATGAACACCTACCGCGTCGAACGCGCCGGCAAGAAATATCAGGTGATCGAGGAGCTGCCCGACAGGGGGACGTTTGAGGTCGTTGGCTTTCCATCCGAGACGGACGCCCGAGTGTGGCTGGACAATTATCTGCGGATAAGCCGGGAGACGGAAGCCAATCCAACCAACGAATGAGGCGCGGACCCCCGGCTGGATCCACGAAGGGCGCGGGGGACTGATGAGCCGCGAGGGTAGAACTTGCAAACTTTCCGTCGCTCCCCAGTTGACGGGTAGGTTGGTGAGACACCGACAGCGCTGCCGAAACTAGGCTGCACTCTCCCACGGGAGAGGAAACGTCCGATGGAACACTACCGCATCTATCCGATTGCGGCCGTTGGCCACATCGCCATAGGGCATTCGGTCAATTGCGACACCGACGAAGAGGCGTTCCGTGAAGCCGCGGACCTCATAGGTGACCATCCCGCGATCGAGGTATGGCGGGGAACCGTCCAGGTCCGCCGATTCACCGCGGCGGAGATCGTTACCGGCGAGACTGACCCGGCCGAGGAACTGCTGTGCTCAGGTGCCGTTGGCTCAACGCGCCTGATCGCATCTCGACAGATGCCTACCGAAGGTCCGAAGCCGTCCGACGACACGGAGCGCGCGGAACTGACGGCGCGGATCGAACGGTACAGGCAACTTCTCGGCTCTTTTGCCGATCAGAGGGTTCTGGAAGCTCTCCGCGAGAGCATAGCCGATCTGGAAGCCCGTCTTGGGAAGCTGAAGTAGAGCCTATTGACGGTCCGTCGAAGCCAATGCCGGTCCTGATCCAAAAACGGACGCGCGGTGAATGTGAAGGGGGCCGCGCGACCAAGTTGGATCTACCACGGCAGGGTTTGGGCTCCTGTCGCCCTATTGTAACGGAGCGAGGACGAAGCGGTTGCGGACGCTGGCGCGGGTCCAGACGCTGGCCTAATAGCCCCAAAGAAAAGGCCGCCCCGTAGGGCGGCCAATTCCGGGTTACGCACTCGCGTTCGCCAGGGTTCCTAGCTTCCCGACCCGGAGCCGGGCCGCGAGTTGACCGCGGAGCGTGTCTCTTCCTTCACGTCGCCAACGGCGTTATGGACGGCACCTTTCGCCTTATCCATTTTACCTTCGGCTTGCAATTTCGCGTCGCCTGTCAGTTTTCCGGCCGCGTCCTTGACGGCGCCCTTGGCGTTATCAACGGCACCCTTCACATGTTCGCGATCCATAGGAAACTCCTTTGGAGGTTGGTAGCGAGGAAGAACGGGACGCGCGACCAGGGGTTCCCTGCCTTTCCGACCGACCAAATTAACCCGGGTCCATACACGGCGCGCGGCGGCGCGATGGGCAAAAACACTATTCCCGGATGACCATCGAGGCTGGCAGCGCGTTTTCGCTTCGATATGGGTTGATGTAGGAGGCGACGTTCGGATGTTCCGCCGCCAACTCACGCCACCTGGACGCGACATACAGAAAGTCTTTGCGGACTCGCGGGTCCTTGGTTTTGGCAGCCATGCGCTCGCAGTTCGAGGCATGTTGTCGAAAATCATGCGGGGTTTCGGGGGACATCGCGTGACCTCCCTCTCATTTGAGCGGGAGCGCAGAAGCGTCTCTCAGTCGCCAGTGCCCAAAGGATCGACCCGGCGATGGAATACTCTATGTGCGGTGGCCGACAAACACAATCGGTCTCCGCGGTCACAGCCGCACCGCGTCACCGGCTCCGGCAAGCCTGCCCTGGCGCGAAAATAAACGTCTCGTATATTCTCCTGGTCGAAAAACAACATGAAATGTTAATGCATGTTGGACCCATGATGGCCGCCCAGTTCCCTTACACGGTCACCGTCTCATGCAATCGGTGTGATCGTCGAGGGATCTTGCGGACCCATCGGTTGCTCGCCGCATATAGTGCGGATGTGACCCGACAATGGACGTTAGTCCGTAGTATCGCGTTAGGCCTGAATTAGTGCTCTGGGAACTTACCATAGCGATTTTCCAGATTCCGAAGGTGCTCCCTCGAAAGCTCCAGCGAGCCGCGCAAGAGACTCAGCAATTCCCTGGATCGGGGCAGGAACCCGTCATGCCCCTTTTCGATCAGGCCTTTTACGAGCGCCTCTTGCCGGGCAACCCTCTTCTCACCCTCCAAAATATGGCGCCGTTCCAGGGCGATCGCATCTTCGGGTGACCAGCCGCTCATCTCACCACTCGGTTCTCCGCTACGATGGCAGCCCGCACCGCGTCGAGAGGCGTTTTGATCGCTCCAATCCCGAGCACGGCGTACACCCGGCGCTTGTCGTGTCCGTCGATGGCCGATGACCACGCATAGGCGCGGGAGGCCCCGGAGTGGCCGTCCAGATCAAAGACGTGCGCGGGGCCCTCCCATAACGCTTGACCTTTGAAGGTTTCGCGGCTGGCACCGTTTGCCCCCAGCCATTGGAACCTGCTCGTGGCCGCTGAGCATAAATCGGGCCAGTAAGCCAACTACTCCATGGCAAGGCCGGCCGAAGCTCTGGCCAGGGTTTTGGTGCCGGCCGGCGTGCAGTGCACTCATTCTGATTTCGAGCCTGACGCGACTTCCGACGTCGGGGCGGGCGCTCGGTCTGTTCGTTGTCCTTTTGGGTCTTCCAGATCGCCTCGATTTCTATATACGCCCGCGTTTGCTCACCGTTCGCCAAACGCCTGAAGCCATCCACGACGGCCTTAACTTGCTCGCTCACCTCAGTCTCCATTCCAGGTTCCCAGTGTGCAGATGGGAACCATATCGCCAGGTTTTCCGAGCCGCGATGCGATGGGGTCACCCTGTCTGATTCCGCGCCCACTCTGGGCCTTATTTTCCGACCTGTCTGTCGCCTACCGCACAGAAAAAAGACGTAGCCAGGATAGGCAAACTTTTCTAAGGAGCGGTATTGTCATTTATCCACGTTCTGTCGGATAATGCAGTGATGGACGGCCTTCACGATATCTTACCTTACGCGTGGCGCCATGCTCATTTCCTGATGTTGGCCACCAGATGCCGAGAACGAGCGGAGCGGACGCCTAATAAGGATTTGGCGAACAGTCACCTCATGCTGGCCTCCGGCTACGAAGCGCTGGCGGCAACCTTCGCGAGATTGAGCCGCTTCATGGAGACGCCTCATTCGACTGGATAACAAAACGCCGGCTCGTGCGCTTCGGTATAAGGGCCGACGGCGGGTTGCGGACGCCTTCATGGTCAGGACAGCGGCGCGGGCTGGTCTGGTGGCGTCTACTCTCGGAAAATACCCAGGCCGCGTTCAAACCTCTGAGCTTTTATAAAGATTTCATCGCGGCGCTACGCCGGGTTGAACCGCTGGGTTGCCCTCATGCCAAACAGGCGCGTCCGGTTCGGGGCTAGACGCACCTGCCGGCGGCCAGACCCGCCCGTGCGACACAGGCGACCGCTCCCATATAGCCCAGAACTGGATACTTATGCACGAACTATTTCCGGGTGTCCGTGTTCATTACTCGCGGTCACCCGCCGCAGAATTTCCCCAGTTGGGGGACACCTGGATTTCGGCCGCCCTCGGGTGGCCCCGCGCTCGCGCGCGTAACTGAACCGGTATGAGGTCATCAAAGTCCGACTGATCGGACATATCAGACTCCAAGACGTTTTTTGACCAAAAGGAACGGGCGAGCCGGACGGCTGGCCGCGTCTTGAGGCATACACCGTCATTACCTACCTGACGTGCGAAGCGGAGTGCGTGGAATTGGGATGGTGTGACGATTAAACAGTCAGTCGTGAGCGAGACGGCGTGAGCGATGCCCTCCGGTGTCAGACCCGCGCCATTGGTCACGGACCCGAATGAAACGCAGTTCGACCGGGCCGACCGCGTGGCCGGGACGGTCTACGCGCTCTCCCAATAACCTGAGCCCGACTCCCGCCCGCGTGGGCGACCGCGCAATGGTCACCGAGCCGTCGCGGCGCTCCTGAAGGTGAATGAAACGACCGTGCGCCGGGCAGTGGCGATCTCTCGTCCAGCGGTTTTCACAATTCCTGAGGGCAAGTGTGTGGATAGCGGGACAATTCCCTCCGTACGCACGGGGGTCCGCTGCTTACCGCAAAGCATAGCACCTCTGCCCGACCCGCCGACTGATCTGATCTCCAACGGCCGCGACCGCTCGACCCGCGCGCTCGGCGCCTGACCGGCGTAAAAACCGGCAAAGTGCCGGCGCTCCTCTGCCCTGCGCTGATCAGTCGTGATATGTCATTGGGCAACGACACAGGCCCGGCGCCCGCGGCACAGCGGGAACGGCGCGGCCGAACGGGGGGATAGACGGCTATGGCCCAATCAATCGAAGCGTTTGTCGGCGACACGATGGACGATGCGCGGATGACGCCGATCCACTGGCGGGTTCTGGCGCTCGTTGCCGGTGGCTAATGGGCGTGTTTGGCATGTGTGTCGGCTATCCGCTGCCGACGGTTACGAACGAGGTCAAGCCGCGTCTGCCTCAATCAGCGATTTTATATCACAACGTCTATGGTTCGGACACGGAGTCAGCGGATCGTGCGGCATACGACAAGCAAATAGCGGCGTTCTCGCAGCGGCACGAGATGACTCAGGATACCTGGACGAAGCGTGTGCTCGGACGGATGGGAAAGATCTCGGCGATGAGCGGAAGGGATAAACTGGTATCGATCCTGCAGTCGATGGGATTTCCGTTGCGCTAAGGCATGATCGCTTCAGTCGAAGCGATCACAATTTATGCGCCCATTCTTCGAGAGCGTGATACATGCTGTTCGACTTTCAGCGTCAGGCGATCACGCTCCAGGATTTCCCTCTCGGGCCCATCGCGCCCTCTCCCCCCAGCCGGGTGGAGAGGGCACGAATGCTCACAAATACTTCGCCGGCCTGATCATCGCCCGCCACATGTGCGCCACCGGACTGTTGTCAAAGCCAAGACCTTGTTCCGGCTGGCGGAAATTGCGGCCGATGACGTCGGTAAATTCTTCCAGTTCGACCTTGGCGGCCGGATCGAACGAATAGATGTCGTGCACCGTGATCATACGGCCCGACATGTACCATTTATGATCCCGCATTCGCTTATAGTCTTCCTCGACATACGGATCGGGCCGGTAGCCGGCGCCAAAGGCCTTGATATATGATTGCGGATACTCATAACCGACGGAGTCGTCGGGATAAAACCGCAGCACCTGATGAGCGCGAATGGCCCATGTAACTTCCTCATCGACATAAGGCTCGACGAGTTGAGCGCCCCAATAGCCGTGATCGCCGCGAATGAAGCCGATCGTCGAAATATCGTGCAATAAGCTGGCGAGAACCATTTTATCCGAAAGCCCAGCATTCATCGCATGTTTGGCGCTTTGCAGGAGATGCGCGGCGGGTCCAAAGCGGTACTTAAAGAAATCCATCAACGTCGGCTTTTCGGGCATGGCCGGCAGACGGGGATCGTCGCCCATCAGCACGCGAGCGTTCGGGTTCTTCGCCATGATCGCATTGGCGTTGACCGCCGGGCCCATGTCACCTTCCGCCATGCTGTACAGGCGGGATTTGACGACGATGTAATCGAGTTCGCGGCTCATTTGTTCTTCGAGCGCATCGGCGCGCTGCGACATGGTCGGGGTGTCGTTCATTGTTGATCTCCTGGACCCTCTGAATGGTCCGATAGTGCCAGATCGATCCGTGCGCGTCCACCGCGACAGCGTTTTAGCGTCTGGAACGGTGACCTCGGTGCATTGCGAGCCCGCCCCTCTGGCTGGACAAATTCGGCAGATTGATCGGTGACGCGGCATCCTGACGATGCTTCCTGGAACCTCCCGCGCCGCAGTCGGTCGGCGGCGGCATAGCCGGTCGCGCCGAGCCCTTGGAGGCCCCGCAGGGTCCGCGGAGGGGGGCCGCGGCTGATGCGGATCGGGGCGGGTTCGGCAACCATCCTGGCCGGTTACCCGATCGTGTGGTTCATCGGCGGCACGGCCGGCCTGCTGGGGTGTCGAGCGCCGCTGGACAATGGTAATCATTGGCTCGGGAGAGACGAGCATGACCAGCACGCAAACCAAAACTCCATTCGGACGCATATTTCCCCCGCGCGACGCGTGGCTCGCCGAAGCCCCGGCGGAAGAAATCATCGAGCCAGACCTGCCGATCATCGATACCCACCATCACCTTTGGCGACGCCGCGGTGGCGGCGCTCGCGGGGAATCCTGGGAAGTGCCGGAGTTCCGCTATCTGCTCGATGACTTCCTGGCCGACTGCGCCACCGGTCATAACATCATCGGCAGCGTGTTCCTCCAGTGTCACTCGATGTATCGCAAAGACGGTCCGAGTCAGATGAAGCCTGTTGGCGAAACCGAATTCGTCGCCGGTGTCGCCGCGATGAGCGCCTCGGGCGGCTATGGAACGACTGAGGTCTGCGCGGGAATCGTAGGTTACGCCGACCTGACCGCGGGCGATTGGGTGACCCCGGTTCTGGAGGCTCATATCCGCGCGGGCGGGGGCCGGTTCCGAGGCGTCAGGCACTCGGCGGGCTACGACCCTGATCCGGTCATCGGCAACAGCGCGCCCGATATCGAACCTGGACTTTATTTACGCAACGATTTTCGGGCCGGAATGAGGCAATTGAGCGCACTCGGTTTGTCCTTGGACGCCTGGGGCTTCCACCCACAAATTCCGGACGTTACTGACCTCGCCCGTGCACTGCCTTATGCAAGTATCATAATGGGACATTGTGGTGGCCCACTCGGTTACGGCCGTCACGCCGGAAAGCGCGACGAGGTCTTCGCCGACTGGAAGAAATCGGTCACGGAACTCGCCAAATGCCCGAACGTAACGATGAAACTTGGCGGCATGATGATGCGGCTTGCCGCCTTCGACTACCTGGGGATGGACGCGCCACCATCCTCCGAACAACTCGCGAATGCCTGGAGGCCGTACGTCGAAACTTGCATCGAACTGTTCGGTGCGAACCGTTGCATGGTCGAAAGCAACTTTCCGGTCGAGAAGATGGGGATTGGATACGCCGCATTGTTCAACGCGCTGAAGCGGCTGGCGTCGGGCGCTTCGACAGATGAAAAGGCGGCGATTTTCTCGGGCACGGCTCGCCGGGTATATCGGTTGCATTGCTGAACGCGACGCTCCTTTCAGCTGGGCCGGGGAAAAATGCGTGTTGGTCCATTTTCGCTCATCGTGATCTCGGCAATGTTGTCTGCGGCGCGTGCCCAGTCGGCATGTGATACCCATGGTGAAGCGACTCGTTTGTCGATTGGCACGCAAAAAAGGGCGTAGTTCAATGAATACCCAGAAATCCCCCCGCTTCCACCACCGCCTCGGCCTCAACCAGCCGGCGCACAGTCCAACCGCACGCGCGATGGCGGAGATGGCCACCGCGATCGGGCGCGAGTGCGGCGGTGAATACCGTCTTGAGGTGTTCCCGGACAGCCAGCTCGGCCCCGACCCACAGATGTTTGCCGATGTTCAAACAGGCGCCATCGAGCTGTTCGTGTCGGGCGCGGGGTTGTCGGGCATCGCCCCGTCGAGCGCCTTGCCGCTGCTGCCCTTCGCGTTCGAGGACAGCGCCGCGGTTTTCGGGGCGCTCGACGGCGAACTCGGCGCCACAATTGGTAGCGAGCTGTCGCGGGCCGGCCTGCACACCCTCGGCTTCATGCAGAACGGCTTCCACCACATCACCACCAGCACGCGACCAATTCATAGCGTCGAGGATCTCGCCGGACTCAAAATCCGCAGCCCCGGCGGGGCGATTGCCGCCGATTTCTGGAAGACCGTCGGCGCTGAAGCGGGCATGGTGCCGTTCAACGAAATGTATGCAGCCCTCAAGGCCAGGCAATTCGACGCCCAGACCGATCCGCTCGGCGTCGTGCAGACACTCAGGCTTTACGAGGTGCAGACTTATCTGTCACTGACCAGGCATTGGTGGTC
>JBEKGV010000090.1:0-9398 GCA_050012615.1 Acetobacteraceae bacterium
GCCTCGTTTGCCGTCGATCGTCCCGCCCATCGGATAACCCGCCAACCCCCGAGCGAACGCCTCGGCCTTCACCCGTTCATTCAGTTTCAGTGCCGGATCGAACACCTGCTTCGATCCACGGTCCACCACGAACTCCAAAGCCCAGAACAGGCCGCGCCCGCGCACGTCACCGACATGACGGTGATTGCCGAACCGTTCCGTCAGCGCCGCCTCCAACCGAGCGCCCATCGCGCGAACATTCTCCAGCAGACCGTCTTCCCGGATGATCCGTTGCACCTCCAGCGCGGCCGCGCAGGCGACCGGATGCGCCTGATAGGTCTGGCCATGCAGAAATCCACCCGAACCAGACGCCAGCGCCTGAACGATACGATCAGCGATCAAAACCCCGCCGATCGGCTGATACCCGCCGCCAAGGCCTTTGGCGATGACCTGAATATCCGGAGCAATCCCCTCCTGCTCCCAGGCATGCATCGTGCCGGTACGGCCCATCCCGCACATGACCTCATCCAGGATCAGCAGCGCCCCGTGGCGGTCGCAAATCTCCCGCACGCGCCTGAAGTAACCCGGGATCGCGGTGACACAGCCGGTCGTCGCGCCGACCACCGGCTCCGCCAGAAAGGCGATGACCGTATCGGGACCGGCACGTTGAAATTCCGCCTCCAACTCCGAACTCAATCTCTCCAGATACGCCGCGTCCGTCTCGCCGGATAATTTAAATCTGTATGTGAAACAAGGTGACACCAGGCTATGCGCCTGGCTCAGGATCGGTTCGTAATATTCCCGCCGCATCATGTTCCCGCCGGCCGCCAGCGCGCCGAGCGTTGTGCCATGATACGACTGCCGCCGGGCGATCGTGCGGACCCGCCCCGGCTGGCCGATCTCCAGAAAATACTGCCGGGCGAGTTTAAGCGCCGCCTCATTCCCCTCCGACCCCGACGAACAAAACCAGGCCCGCGTCAGTCCGCCGGGTTCGTCATGCAGCAGGATCTCAGCCAGATCCTCCGCCGGCTGATTGGAGAACGTTCCGGTGTGAGCATAAGCCATCGTCGACGCCTGCCGTCCGATCGCCTCGGCCACGCGGCGGTTGCCATGGCCCAACGCCGCGACGGCCGCGCCACCGGAAGCGTCGATGATGGCTCGGCCGTCGGACGTATGCAGCCAGATCCCCTCACCGCTGACGGCGACAGGAGGAACCGCGCCGGTTCGATGAAGGACGCGACTCATGCAGGCGTCAGGTGTTTGATCCGCGGCGCCACGTCCTCCGCCAGCAACCGCAACGACGTGTGCCATGCGTTCGGATTTTCCGAGTAATCGAATCCGAACACCAGAATTCCGCCGAAACCGCCGACGTCGTTGTAGATTTTCTCCATCTTCCGCGCGACCGTTTCGGGCGAGCCGATCAGCCAGTTATGCTTCGCGCAATATTCCGGAGTGACATCGGAGTCCGGGATCGACTCGTCATGCTTAAGATATTTCAGGTAGCCGAACTGACCGAGCAGCGGCAGGAAATACTCGCGCATCATCCGTCCCATCATGCCGCCGACCGACAATTCCATGGCCTGGTCATCGGTCTCCGCCACGAACACTTCGCGGAACACGCGCCAGTCCGATCGTTTCGGCGTCTTACCAGTGCGGCGCGCGCCCTCCTCCACCGCGGCCCAGTGGGTCACGAGGTGCCCGGCGTTCAGGTTGAGGCTGAGCGGCATGAACCCATGCTCGCCGGCCATCTTGAGCGTATCGGAGTTCGGCGAAAGGCCAGCGACGCCAATCCGCGGATGCGGCTTCTGCAAGGGTTTGATGTGCGGCTTCAGAAACCCGTACATCAGGTCTGGCTTGTTGACGTTCCAGTACTTGCCCTTGAATTCGAACGTCGGCTCGTCGCTCCACAAACGCAGGATGATGTCCAGCGATTCACGGGTCATCTCGCGGTGCGCGCCCGTCGTGCCGTCGACATCGAACATGGCCCAATCGCTCGGCAGGCCGGATGCAGCGACGCCGAACAACAGCCGCCCCTCGGACAAATGGTCCAGCATGGCCACACGGTTCGCCAGTTCAGCGGGGTGATGATACGGCAACAAAAACCCACCCGGCCCGATCTTGATCCGCTTCGTCTGCAGCAACGCCTGGGCGATCAGCAGGTCAGGGGCCGGATGCGGCTCCCATGGCGCGGTGTGATGCTCGCCGATCCACGCTTCCGAAAAGCCCAGTTCATCGAGCCAGCGCAGTGTTTGCAGATCCCAGTCGTGGCCGGCTTTCAGCCCCCGCTCCGGCGGGTGCGACGGCATCGAGAAATAACCGAGTTCCATGGCAGTTCTCCCCTTATCTGGCCAAACTTATACGTTCAGTGCGCTCACGTCTCCCAGTCGATAGAACCGAGCCGCCGCGCCGTGGAACAAATCCGACTTTTCCGCCGCCGAGCAACCCGCCGCGATCCGCTTGAACGCGTTCCAGCACGAGACGTAGGAGCACATCCCTTTGTCGACCGGAAAATTGCTCTCGAACATGCAACGGCTTGCTCCGAATGTTTCGATGCACGTCTCCATCACCGGCCTCCACGCGGCCGCCAGTTCACCCGAGGACGGCGGCAGCACCTGTTCGTGGAACGCCACACCCCGGATGCTCATCGCCTGACCGCCAAGTTTCAGATAAACGTTGGGGCACGCGGCAAGCTCTCGCAACCCGGAGCGCCAACGCACGAACGTCTCGTTCAAATCCTCGCCATGCGGGCCGATCGCGATATAGCCGCCGCAGTGATTGGCCAGGATCGGCAGCGTAGGCAACGCTCGCGCCAAAGCCGCGAGTTCGGGAAGTTGCGGATGATACAACGAGCTTTCATACGACAATCCAAACCGGCCCAATCGCGACAACCCGGCCCGGAAGGCGGGATCGGCGAGCAGTCCGGGCCGCGCCGGAGCCGACGTTTGGGTCAAAATCGCCGGGTCCCAACCGGCGCTCTGCCGGATACCGCGGAAGCGTCCCTTCCCTGCCTCGACATGCGCTTGCAGCACCGCCTCTACCCGATCCCCCAAACGGAAATCCGTATAACCGATGATGCCGGCACACACCCCGGGGCCACCACCGCTCGCGATCCGCACCACGGTTTCAGTTTCACCCACCGGCCGCATTTCCTCCGGACCTTCGGTGCGGTAGCCATAACCGCACTGAATGAACACCGTACCGCGCACGTTATGACCAGCGGTGACATCGGCCTTCAATTGCGGCAGCAGATAAACTCCGGACGCGCGCTCCCATAGATGATGGTGGGCATCGATAATCGGCAGATCGGGTTCAAGGATGTCCTCCCGCAGCCGCGCCAGCCACGCTTCGTTCACGTGCGGATGCGGATATGCTTTCTGCTCGACTTCCATGTCGCGCCCTCCCGTTTGGTTTCCCACGTCCAGCCTAGCCCGTCGGCGAGGGTCGGGAAACCGGCGCGAAAGACCCCGTCAGGCAGCCATCGGCCGATCTTCCAATGGAGCGTCTTCCAATGGCAGGTCGCGCACGATGCTGGCCGCCCGCGTCACGGCATCCCGCATCGATGCCACCGCCGCGACCGTCGCTTCCACGCGTTCGAACTGATCGCTGACCAGGTCGCGCAACACCGGCATCCCCGTCGCCATCGCCGTATCGCGCAATCCCAACAAACTGGGCTGGATGAACCCGCGCACCGCCGCGTTCCGGCGTTCGACCTCGGCCTGAACCGCGAAAACATGGGCGACGAACTCCGACTCCGGCCAATCTTCCGTCTGGGCCGGATCGGCCGCGGCGAACATGGCTTCGAGGCCGGCAGCACAATCACGCATCTCCGCCAGTCCAGCTTGAATCGCATGAGCGGCAGCGCCCAGACTTGGCGGCGGAGCGGTCGGGCCGGTGGCGATCAGGGCAATGGCGGTATTCATGCCTTCCGACAGGCTCTCCACGCTGCGTTCCAGAGCACGTGCCGGTTCCAGCAAAGTTTGTACGATCACGACCGCCCCCCGCAACGCCGTCAAACGCTGCCGCGCAGCCAATCTCTGCCGCCGGTCCGCCGCGTCGGCGATAAGCGCGGCCTGACGCAACGTTTCCACCGCCGTCACCATTTCGTTGATCTCGCGTGTGCCCGAATAAAAAGTCAGCGGAATACTTCGATCACCCTCCGCGATGCGTTTGATCGCGAGTCCCAACTGAGCGAGCGGGGTAACCACACGCTGGCTCAGCAACACCACGGATTCCAGAACCGCCACCATGACCGCGCCAAAACTGGTCAGAACGGCATCGAATTGCCTCTCGCGCCTCACTTGCCGCAGGATAACGCGCCGCTGGGTCGCATTCATGATCGCGGTACGCAGGGAGTTGATCTGCTCTCCCCACGGCACCAGGAGAAGTTGCGGCAGCGGTGGATCCGCATCGTCACGGACCGGCCTGAGCGTGGCCTGGTCGTTCAGTCGCCGGAGAATGTCGCCAAGATCGGTTTTCTCGAGATCGGCGAGCGCCGTTCTGATCTGCTCGGTCGCACCCGCGATCTCGATCGTGTCATCCAGTAATCGTGTCAGGTAGGATGCCCGGGCCAGAAACGCGCGAACCTGGTCCAGGTCGGCGAGTGTTGGTTGCTCTCCCATGTTATATCGCGGCAGCAGCTGCGCCGCGATCAGCCCGACCTGGTCGCGCAACGATGCCGTCAACCGATCCTGGATCACCAGGCCGGACAGACTCGGGTCAACCTCCGTAACGGCGATGCTCGCCCGTGCCAGCGGGTCCTCGAGCAAATGGGAAACGGCGATCATTCGCGGCATCACCGTGTCGAGCGCCGAGAATGTTCGCGCGCCCTGACCGCTGGCGACGAGAGTGTCGATCGCTGCACGCACCGCGGCGAGACTGACGAACACCGACGTCAGATATGGATCCGGCGCCGCCGTCGCCTCACCTCTGGTGCTTTCGGCTAACGCGGCGATACCCACATCCGTGTGCCGCCGTGCATCGTCGAACCGCCGCTTCACTGTCTCCGGCAATGGATACGGCTTGCCAAGCGCGAGATTGGACGCGAGACGCTCAGTCCGCAGATCCGTTTGCACTTCCAGCAGGAGTCGCATGCGTTCCACCGCCTCGACGGTGGCTTTGCCGCGCGCCAGGCTTGACCATCCCTGACCCGCCATCATTCCTGCCAGAGATAACGTCACCAGCAAGACGACAGCGATCGGAATCGCGAACAGTGTTCGAAGGTTCATGGCCCGGCTTGAGATTCCAGCCACCACGATGCGCGCGATTCATGAACGAACCATTAAAGCTGGCCGCATTTGTCGCCGGCCGCCATCACGGCTAACGTTACGGACACAGAGTGGGGGAATGCCCAATGAGCACAACCGGTGAAACGTTGGAGGCGGATTTCGTCGTCGTCGGTGCCGGCTCGGCCGGCTGCGTCATGGCGGCGCGATTGAGCGAGGATCCCGCGACGAGCGTGATCCTGCTGGAAGCCGGCGGCAAAGACACGAACTTCTGGATCCACGTCCCACTCGGTTACGGCAAGACGTTCGCCGACAAGCGGGTGAACTGGATGTTCCGGACCGAGCCCGATCCCGGTGCCAACAACCGCTCGATTTACTGGCCGCGCGGCAAGGTGTTGGGCGGGTCCAGCTCAATCAACGGCATGGTCTACATTCGCGGCCAACACCAGGACTTCGACCACTGGCGTCAACTGGGCAATCCCGGTTGGTCCGCGTCCGACGTGCTGCCGTATTTCAAACGCGCCGAGCATCAGACCCGCGGCAAAGACGACTGGCACGGCACGGACGGACCGCTTTCGGTGTCCGATGCGACTTATATCCACCCGATTTGCGACGCGTTCATCGATGCCGCCACGGAACTTGGCTTCCCGCGCAACAACGACTTCAACGGCGAGTCGCAGGAAGGTGTCGGCTATCAGCAAACCACGACGCGCAACGGCAAGCGCTGCTCGACCGCCGTCGGTTATCTGCACCCGGTGATGAAGCGGCCCAACCTGCGAGTCATCACCAATGCGCTGACGGAACGCGTGATATTTGAAGGCCGGCGCGCGGTCGGCGTCGCGTTTCGGGAGCACAGGATTCCGAAAATTGTCCGCGCCCGTCGCGAAGTGATTCTCAGCGGCGGTGCGATCGGATCTCCGCACATTTTGCTGTTGTCGGGCGTCGGCCCGGAGACGCATCTCGCCGAAATGGGCGTGGACGTCGTGCACGATCTGCCGGGCGTCGGCCAATGCCTGCAGGATCATTACTCGGCGGCGGTCAAGCTGCGCTGCAAGGAGAAGATCACATTCAACGACGTGATGATGAATCCACTGAAACAATTGGCTGTCGGTGTCCGCTATCTCGTGTTCCGCGATGGTCCGCTGACCATGGCCGCCGGGCCTTGCGCTCTGTTCGCGCGGACCCGGCCGGAGCTGGCGACGCCCGACGTGAAGCTTTCGATCTCGCCGTTCAGTTCCGACAATCCCGCGGCGGGCCTGCACAAATTCTCCGGCTTTACCGTGATCGTGTATCAGTTGCGTCCGGACAGCCGCGGGGAGATTAAATTGAAGTCGCTCGACGCGGCGGCGTCGCCGTCGATCGTGCCGCGATATTTGAGCGACCGGAACGACCAGAGGACGATCGTGGACGGGTTGAAACTGATCCGCCGTATTCTGGCGACGTGGCACTTCGAACGCTACATCGACGCCGAGTTCCAGCCCAGTTCGAAGATCCAGACGGATGAGGAGTTGCTTGACTACGCGAGGCAGTTTGGCGGAACGGTGTATCATCCGACCAGCACCTGCCGCATGGGCAACGATCCGATGGCGGTCGTCGATCCGGAGTTACGTGTGCACGGGATCGAGGGATTGCGCGTGGTCGACGCCTCGATCATGCCGACCGTGGCATCCGGGAACACCAATGCCGCGACCATCATGATCGGTGAGAAAGCCGCCGACCTGATCCGCGGCCGCATGGCGATGGCTGCGTAACGAAAACGAGGAGCCGATATGGCCGAAGTCACCGGGGAAGCGGATTTTGTCGTCGTCGGCGCGGGGTCGGCCGGTTGCGTGATGGCGGCGCGTCTGTCGGAGGACCCGCAAACCAGCGTCATCCTGCTGGAGGCCGGCGGCGAAGACAAAAACATGTGGATCCATATTCCGCTCGGTTTCGGCAAGACATTCGCCGATCCGCGAGTCAATTGGTGCTATGAGACCGAACCCGATCCCGGCGCCGGCGGTCGCAAGATTTTCTGGCCGCGCGGCAAGGTGTTGGGTGGGTCGAGTTCCATCAACGGCATGGTCTATATCCGCGGCCAGCACGAGGATTTCGATCTCTGGCGGCAACTCGGCAATCCCGGCTGGTCGTCGTCCGACGTGCTGCCCTATTTCCGTCGCGCCGAGCATCAGACTCGCGGCGAGGACGAATTCCACTCCACGGGTGGGCCGCTCTGCGTATCCGATGTGAAGGATAGCCACCCGCTGTGCGAAGCCTTCATCAAGGCCTGCAACGACGCCGGCTATTCGCGCAACGATGACTTCAACGGCAAGGCGCAGGAGGGAGTTGGTTACCATCAGACAACGACGCGCAACGGAAAGCGTTGTTCGACCGCCGTAGGCTATCTGCATCCGGTGCGGAACCGGTCCAATCTTCAGGTGATCACCGGCGCGCACACGCAAAAAATTCTGTTCGAGGGCAAACGCGCGGTTGGTGTCGCGTTCAGCCAGGGCGGCGTGAACCGTTCCGTCCGAGCGCGCAAGGAAGTCATATTGTGCGGTGGCGCGATCGGTTCGCCGCAAATATTGATGCTGTCCGGAGTTGGGCCTCAGGCGCATCTCGCCGAGTTCGGCATTCCCGTGGTGCATCACTCGCCGGGGGTCGGCCAGAGCCTGCAAGATCATTATTCAGCCCCGATCAAGCTGAAATGCAAATTCCCCATCACGCTCAACGACGTGATGCTCAGCAAATTCAAAATGCTGAAAGCTGGCCTGGATTACTTTATGTTCCGCCGCGGTGCTCTGACGGTGATCACCGCCGACGTCGCGCTGTTCGCTCGCACGCGGCCCGAGCTGGCGACGCCGGACGTCAAGCTGTCCATCGCCACGTTCAGTGCCGACCGGCCACAGGATGGCTTGCACAAATGGTCCGGCTTCACGCTGCTGGTCTATCAACTACGGCCGGACAGCCGCGGCGAAATCGCGTTGAAGTCGGCCAATCCCGCTGACGCGCCGGCGATGCGTCCGAACTACCTGTCCGCGCCGAACGATCAGCGCACCATCGTCGACGGGCTGAGGCTCGGACGATCGCTGCTTGGTTCGCCGCATATGCGTACTTATATCGACTCCGAATATGTCCCGGGCCCGGAGGTGAGAACCGACGAGCAGTTGCTGGATTTCGCGCGCAGCAATGGCGGCACCGTGTTTCACCCGACAAGCACGTGCAAGATGGGCACCGACCAGATGGCCGTTGTCGATCCGGAACTTCGTGTTTACGGCGTGGAGGGACTACGGGTTGTCGATGCCTCGGTCATGCCGACGGTGGTGTCCGGAAACACCAACGCCGCGACGATCATGATCGCTGAGAAAGCATCCGATATGATCCGGCAACGCGAACCATTGGCGGCGGCGGCGTAACAGATCGCGCTCTCACGCCGCCCTCGGGTTCGTCACTCACGGCGGCCTCGGGTTCGTCACCCACGCCGCCCTCGGGTTCGTCACTCACGGCGCCTCTTCTCCGTCATGCTCGGGCTTGACCCGAGCATCTGTCGAGGCACGCACGATTGGGAAAATGTATCGATTGAAACGGTACGTGCCCAAACAGATCCTCGGGTCAAGCCCGAGGATGACGGGTGGAGGCCCGAACACCCGCCCCTCACGCCGCCATGCGCAAGATATCCATGACGTCCTCGACACCATGGATCGGTCGCGGGTTGGTGTGCAAATAGTGATCCAGCATCGCCGCCTTCGCCACCGTCTCGAACCGGTCCTCCGTCACGCCAACATCGGCAAGACGTCGCGGCAACCCAAGACCGGCGACAAACTCATGCACCACGCGCCAGGCCGGTTCGCCGGCGCGCCCGAACGCCTCCGCCACGAGCGCCTGACGATCCGCGTTGGCCGTTTCATTGTAGCGCAGCACCGCCGGCAGCATCACGCACGACGTGTACCCATGCGGAACGTTACAGGTCCCGCCCAGTACATGGCCGATCCCATGGCTGGCCCCCATGGAAATACCGAAACGATTATGCTCCATCGACAGCCAGACCGCGAGCTGCGCGTCCAGCCGAGCCCCCAGATCGTTCGGATCCTGATGCGTGCGCGGCAGTGCTCGGGCCAGCAGAGAAATCGCCGGGATCGCCTCCATCCACGACCGCGCGTCCGCCGCCGGCGCGCAGACCGTTTCGACCGCATGATCCAAGGCCCGAACGCCCGACGACAG
>JBEKGV010000091.1:0-9367 GCA_050012615.1 Acetobacteraceae bacterium
GCATGCATCGGCCTTAGTTTAGCGCCGATGGGGTCGGCCCCGGCCATGGCGCCGGCGGGTGTGGGGCGGCATCGACGGCGAGTGCCTCGCGAATATGCCTGGTCTGAATCCTCGCGGTCAGGCATCATCGGGCCTTCTCCAAACCGCAATCTGATCGGCGGGCGAGTGGCCAAAGCCTCCAAGAAGCGTGCGCATCCGCCCAAACCATCCGGCAAAACAGATCGGTTCCGAGAACCACGCGATGGCCTGCCAAACACCGCACTCGTCCTGATCACCGGCACCGATTCGGACGGCGATCCGGTTGGACGGCCGGACGCCTGGAAGGCCAGCGACGGCCGAGCCCCGCTGATCCGTATGGTCGGCGAACGACCCGGCCAACCGGCCCTCGCGCCCGGGGATCGCGTCCTCGCCCAACTCAGGCCCGTTGGGGCCAACCGGTACCAAGGTCGCACCCTCCAACGCCTGAGTGAGAGCCCGTCGCGAGTACTGGGCGTATTCCGGCCGGGCCATCCCGACGGACGCATCGTCCCGACCGACCGCCGTGCCAAGGCCGAGTGGATCGTCCCGCACGGTCAGGACGCGGGCGCTCAAGCCAACGAGCTCGTGTTGGCCGAGCCATTGCCGCACAGCCGGCTCGGTCTCAAACCCGCGCGCATCATCGAGCGTCTTGGCAAGATGGGCGATGCGAAGTCGGTCAGCCTCATCGCGATCCATGCCAACGACATTCCGGTGGAATTTCTGGATGATGCACTGGTTGAGGCGAGCGCGGCCGGGGCGGTGGATCGCGCCAATCGCGCAGATCTGCGTGACATTCCGCTGATTACCATCGACGGTGAGGATGCGCGTGATTTTGACGACGCCGTGTTCGCGGAAACTGACGGCGCCGGTTTCCGGTTGATCGTCGCGATCGCCGACGTCGCATGGTATGTGCGGCCGGGTTCCGCTCTTGATCGCGCGGCTCGCACGCGGGGCAACAGTGTGTATTTCCCCGATCGCGTCGTCCCGATGCTGCCGGAACAAATATGCAACCATTGGTGCAGCCTGCTGCCGGAAGCCGAACGCGGCTGTATCTTCGTAGAGATGCGGATCGATCGGACGGGTCGCAAAATCTCGCACCGTTTCGGGCGCGGTCTGATGCGCAGTGCCGCGCGGCTCACCTACGAACAGGTTCAGCACGCCGTCGACAGCCGGGGCGACCTCATCGTGGATCCGCGACCGCTCTACGATGCCCATCGCGCACTCCTGGGTGCGCGCATCGCCCGCGGCGCGCTCGATCTCGATTTGGCTGAGCGAAAAGTTTCCTTGAGTCCCTCCGGTGAGGTGCTGGCGGTGGCACCGAGGCCACGCCTGGACAGCCACCGGTTGATCGAAGAGTTCATGGTGCTGGCCAACGTCGCCGCCGCGGAGGAACTGGAGCGACTGCACCGCCCCTGTGTTTACCGGGTCCACGCTCCACCCTCCGACGAGAAATTGGCGGCGCTACGCGGCTTTTTGAATGGAATGGGAATTTCGCTACCGCCGGGCGACCAGGTCCATTCGCGTGACCTCGACAGAGTTCTTCGCAAGGTGGCGGGCACGCCCGATGCTCTGGTGGTGAATGACGTGATGCTGCGGAGCCAGTCCCAGGCCGCCTACAGCGCGGACAATATCGGGCATTTCGGTCTCGCACTGGCTCGCTACGCGCACTTCACCAGCCCGATCCGACGCTATGCCGATCTTCTCGTGCATCGTTCCCTGATCGCCGGACTTGGGCTCGGTCCGGGAGGGCTCGGCGAACATGAGGCAGCACAGCTCACAGACATCGCGGCGCGCATTAGCGCGACCGAACGGCGCGCGGTGCAGGCCGAACGCGACGCGATGGACCGTTATCTCGCGGCATTCATGGCCGACAAGATTGGCGCCCGCTTCACGGTCCGTATTTCGGGCGTGACCCGTTTCGGTCTTTTCGTTACGGTTCCCGACAGCGGTGCCACGGGACTTATTCCCATGGCGGCCCTCCCCGACGATTTCTGGCATCACGATGAAATGGCGCAAACCTTGACGGGCCGCCGGTCCCGCCAGGTGTATCGTCTGTCGCAGGATGTCGAGGTTCGCCTCGTGGAAGCGAATCCCGTGACAGGTGGCCTCGTATTCCAGATCCCGCGAGCGGAACAACCAAGGAAGCGGCCACGCCCACGTTGATCCGATTGATTTTCCTGTTGTGTTTCTGGCTGACCGGCCCGGCGTATGCGCAGGGGCGGGGCGAGAGCGGATTCAACGAGGATGTCCTGGCGAGCGTGCAGGCGGAGGCGATCGAATTCATGCTGCCACGCACGTTGGATGTCGTGACTGCTGCGCAACTCGTATCATGGAGTTTGAGCGGCCTGACATCCATCGATCCCTCCCTTACGGCCGTTGTCCGGGACCCGGGTCTCCAGTTGCTGGTTGGCGGACGCTCCGTGCTCGACATCAATGCCCAAGGTCCCACAGCCACCGCCTGGGCGGAGGCCGCGGCGGAGATCGTACAGGCGGGATATGCCGCCTCACCGAGGATGCGGCAGGCAGGCCAGGCCGCCATCACGAAAGTCCTGTTCGACGAGATGTTGGCACATCTCGATCCGTACTCCCGATATGTCCCGCCGTTGGAAGCGGTGACCGATCGCGACCGCAGAGTCGGCCATGCCGGCATCGGTGTGACGCTGGTACAGCACGGACGGACCGTGGTGGTGCGAGACGTGGTCATCGGCAGCCCCGGAGCGCTTGCGGGGCTTGGACCAGGAGATGTGATCCAGTGGGTGGACGGCCACACAGCCCTGAACCGCGATCCACGATCGGTGGACGCTCTCTTGAATGGTCCGGAAGGGACGGAGCTTCGAATGGGTTGGATTGGCCGCGACGGCACGTCGCGCGGCGCGACTTTGACCCGCGTCATGATACCGCCCGAAACGGTATTTCCTCGGCGGCGCGGCGACATCGCGATCATCCAGATCACCGGATTCAGCCAGACGACGGATGATCATGTCGTCCAGGTGGTGCGCGACGGCACGAGAGGATCCCGCCCCATCGCAGGCATCATCCTGGATTTACGCGGGAACCGAGGGGGCCTTTTGCGAGGCGCCGTGGCGACGGCGAACACGTTTCTCCCGGCAGGCGTCATATTGCGTTCCTCCGGGCGAGCCCCCGAGGCGACCCGCGTCTGGTTCTCCGGCGGCGGCGAACTCGCCAAGGGCCTGCGTGTCGTGGTGCTGGTCGATGGCGGCACAGCCAGTGCCGCGGAAATCCTGGCTGCTGCTTTGGCGGACCGAGGCCGAGCGGTCGTGGTCGGCAGTTCGACATTCGGAAAAGGCGTCGTTCAGACGATTGATCCTTTGCCGGACGGTGGCGAATTGTTCCTGACCTGGAGCCGCATTCTCGCGCCCAGAGGCTGGCCGATCCAAAGTCTCGGCGTCATGCCGCAGGTCTGCACAAGCCTCGGAGAGGAAACGGTGAACCGGCAATTGGCGGCGCTGGCGGCAGGCACCAATCTGATGGAGGTTGCCCTTGGGGCGCATCGCGCGGCCCGCGCGCCGTTGACCCCGGATCAGATTGTGGCGATTCGGGAACGATGTCCGGCGGCGGACCCTCGCGAACAGGATGTGGCCATCGCGCAGACGCTGATTGAGAACCCGTCCAGCTACAACGCCGCGCTGCTGGAGCCGATGCAAGACGAGCATTAATCCCGCCGCTTCATCATTTCTTAACCTGGACCCGCCAGGTTCCAGGCATGAAGCGTCTGGAATGCCTGGACGGATTGCGCGGCGTGTTGGCCGTTTACGTGATGCTCGGCCACATGGCGCCATTCGCGGCATTGCCGAACTGGATCGCCGGACTGTTTTCGCACGGCGGTGCCGCGGTCGACGTGTTCTTCATGTTGAGCGGCCTTGTGATCCTGCGCTCGCTGGAGAGTTGCCAGTTCGAGGCAAGGCCATTCCTGATATTGCGCGTGACACGAATATTTCCGGTCTTCCTGCCGATGTTTGCTCTTGGAGCCGCCGCACTATCGCTGCCGCCGATCTTTAAGGCGATGCCGTGGATCGCGCCGGGCAGCGTCGCTTACGACATTTGGCCCCGGGGCTGGCCAACGAACTGGGTTGTCGAGATCGCGGCACATTTGACGATGACCCATGGGCTGTTCCCGAATGGCTTGCTGCCCGATGTCTGGCTTAGCTTTCTCTCCGCGGCCTGGAGTCTGTCGACCGAGTGGCAGTTTTATGTTCTGGCACTCTTGCTCGGGCGTTCGCGGATGGGTGCGGAATGGCTGGCCGTGAGCTTCCTCGTGCTGGCGGTCGCGGGCCTCGCGTGGGACATGACAGCGCCTGAGTCATGGCAATTCAGCCGGGCATTTTTGCCGAACAAAGCGGAGTATTTCGCATTGGGAATCGCGAGCGGCGGCTGGGTCGACCGGCGATCCAGGCGTTGGTTCGCGATCGTTCTTGGCGCGACCCTGATCCTGTGCGCCGCGAATGGTGACGCGGGGAAATTACTGCCGCCGCTGATCTGGACACTGTGTCTCGCGGCCCAATTGCATGCTGGCGGGATCTTAAACCCGTTGCGTTGGGGGACCGTGCAGTGGCTTGGCGCGCTGTCTTATCCACTCTATCTCGCGAACGAGCCGATCCAGAAGGTGCTGTGCTTTTTGCTGACCCGATTGGCGGCTGGAAATGAGAGGGTGTTTACGTCGATGTGGATACCGGCGGCCGTGTTGGTTCCAATCGGTGTCGCGGCGTTGTTGCATCGTTACGTGGAGCAGCCCGCGCTCCGATGGGGACGAGATTTAGCGCGCGGCGGCATAGGCTTTGGCCACGGCCGCCAATTCCAGGTCCGTGCCGCGAGCCCCGACGATCGATAGTCCGACCGGGGCTCCACCGACCGTCGCACCGGGCAAATTCACCTGTGGGGATCCGGTCAGGCCGCCAAGACAGGTCAGCGAGGAAATGCGTTCTCGCGGAAACGCCAGGTCGGACACGGATTGTCCGCGCTTCGGCGCTGGAAACGGTGTCGTCGGAAGGCACAAAATCGTCCCGGGGGGCAGCAGCATGCGCAGCCGGCCACGCACCTCTTCGCGCATCAGCGCGGCCCTTGTGCGCTCGTTGTCGGTGATCAACGAGCCCAGGGTGAGACCGCGCGCCACATTGAACGCAAAGCGTGGATTGTGCCGATCGATCCAAGGCTGAAACGTCTGCCACGCTTCGCTCGATTGCAGACACCGTTGGGCCGCTTGCCAGACGGACAATCCCTGGGGTGCGAGGATCCTGTCGCGCCGCTCGCCGATCACGGAGGCAAGGCGTTCGACCATTGGTTCCAGAGCGGTGGCCACGTCCGGATCGGCGAAGGCGAATGTATCGTTGGCGACAATCAGCCGGTGCGGCAACTCCGCGGGTGCGGGTGCACCAAATACGGCCTCACAGACGCGAGCGAATGTCTCGGCGTCCCGCGCGAACCAACCAACCGTGTCGGACCCCGGCGCCTGGGTCAAAACGCCCGTGAAGTCGACTCGCCCATGAGTGGGACGGATGCCGAACAGGCCACAAAAACTGGCCGGCACGCGAACCGATCCGCCGGTGTCCGTGCCCAGGGCGAAATCGCACACTCCGGCCGCCACGACTGATGCCGAACCGGAGGAGGAACCACCAGGCACCCGATCCGGCGCCGCGGGATTTAGCGGCGTGCCGGTGAACGGGTTCTCGCCGAGAATCCCAAGGGATACCTCGTCGGTAGCTGTCTTGCCGATGACGGAAGCGCCCGCCCGCAGGAGTTGCTCCACGATCCAGGCATGACGCGCCGGCACGGGATGCGCACGCTCCCAGTCCGGGTTACCGCCGCCGGTCGGCACACCGGCGACATCAATCAGATCCTTCACGGCGAAAGTGAGACCGGCGAGGCTACCCGAGACGGCGCCGGATACGTGGCAGCGTGGACCTGGCACGAAGGCGTTCAGGCTGTCGTCGGATGTCATTTCGGCTCCAATCCAATATTGGCCGCGCGCGATTTTACCGCATCATCGCCCCCTGGCGGCCAGGGACGCAACCAGTACTCAGAATCGCTGAAAAGCGACGCATCCCCGCGTCATGGCTGGGCTTGACCCGGCCAGGACGGTGTAACGACTATGACTCGCGCTTTCGCGACAGTGAGTACTAACCTACCGTGCTGGCCCAGTACTTGCTTGCTGCTCGGCCGAGAGGAGTCTTTATCCATGCCACCCACACTCACCGATCCCGCTCTCGAATACTTGCTGCAAAGTGCTGGACTGACGCTGACGGACGCGGAAAAAGCGGAGCTGAAATCGATCCATGACGGCCTGGCCGCGATGAAGGCGCGCGTGCGCCAGAAGCGCGGACGGATGGCAGAACCTGCCCATACATATGGCTTCACGCCGGAGGATCTCGCATGAGCATCCCCACCATCGCGGAGGCAGCCGCGCTGATCGCCGCGAAGAAACTCTCGCCCGTGGAGTTGACCAAATCCTGCCTCGACCGGCTGCACGCGACCGAGGCGACGCTGCACGCTTTCGTGCTGCCGACCGAAGATCGCGCGCTGGCCGACGCGAAGGCGGCCGAGGCGGCGATCATGAAGGATGGCCCTCGTGGTCCGATGCACGGGATTCCGATCGGATTGAAGGACATCGTCAATACCGCCGGGATCGAAACGACGTGCGGATCGAAGATCCTGGCAGGGAATATTCCAGAGAGGGATGCGGCCTGCGCGGCGAAGTTGGCTTCGGCCGGCACCGTGCTGATGGGCAAGCTGACAACTCATGAGTTCGCCGACGGCGGGCCCTCGTTCGATCTGCCGAAGCCGCCCGCGCACAACCCCTGGAACCCGGAGCATTTCACCGCGGGATCGAGCAGCGGCACCGGGGCTGCCGTCGCGGCCGGCGTCATTCTGTGCGGGATCGGTACGGATACCGGCGGCTCGATCCGCGGGCCGGCGGCGCTGTGCGGCATCTCCGGGCTGAAGCCGACCTACGGTCTGGTGTCCCGTGCGGGAGTCGCGCCGGCCGCGTTCAGCCTCGATCATATCGGGCCGATGGCGTGGACCGCGGAGGACTGCGCGATCATGTTGCAGGTGCTGGCCGGTCACGACCCCGCAGATCCGGCCAGTGCCTCTCAGCCGGTGCCAGACTACCGGGCGGCATTGACCGGAAACCTGAAAGGCGTCCGTGTCGGCGTCATCCGCCATTTCCATGAGGAAGACTACAAGGTCGAACCCGCGGTCCAGGCCGGCATCGACAATGCGCTGGCGGTATTTGGTTCGCTTGGCGCCACGATCAGCGATGTCGCCGTCTCGCCGATGCAGGATTGGCACGCCTGCGGGACGTTGATTTCCATCACCGAACGCGCCGCCGCTTATGAAGAGTGGTCCCGCACTCGACTCGGCGATTTCTCCGAACGCGTGCAGCACCGTCTGCATCTGGGTGCACTGGTGTCCGGTGTGGATTACGTGCAGGCGGTGCGGCGCCGGCGCGAGTTGCGCTGCGAACTTCAGGCCGCGATGCGGGAGCTCGATGTGGTGATCACGGCGGGCGCACCCGGAGAAGCGCAAAGGTTGGATGCGATCCCGAAATTGGACCTGTTTGACAAGCCAAATTTCACCATGCCGTTCAATGTGACCGGTTATCCGGCACTGTGCGTCTGCTCCGGCTTCGGTCCGGCGGGTCTGCCGGTCAGTGTGCAGATCGTCGGGAAACCGTTTCAGGATGCGATGGTGCTGCGGGTTGGCGATGCGTTCGAAAAAGCCTCGTCATGGCGGTCGAGGCGGCCCGCGCTGGTAGCATGAACGGACCGGGGAGAAGTCATATGGATATGGAAACCGAACCCGCACGGATGACCGCGGCTGAGGCGTCGGGATTGATCCAGTCGCGGAAAATGTCGTGCGAGGAACTGGTGCGGTCCTGCCTGAAGCGGATCGCGGCGCGTGATGCGGCGGTGAAGGCCTGGCTCCGGCTCGATCCGGATTACGTGATCCGTCGCGCGCGGGAGCTGGACAAATTGCCGTCGAAAGGGCCGTTGCACGGGCTGCCGTGGGGCGTGAAGGACGTGATCGACACGGCCGATTATCCGACGACGCAGAACTCTCCCATTTACGACGAGTTCCGGGTTGGCCGTGACGCGGCGCCGGTCGCGGTCGTGCGTGGGTCGGGCTCACTGATCCTTGGCAAGACCGATACCGTCGAGTTCGCGTCCATGGGACGCAAAGCGGTGACCCGGAACCCTTATAACCCTGCGCACACGCCGGGTGGATCGTCGTCGGGATCGGGTGCGGCGGTGGGCGATTTCCAGGTGCATCTCGGGTTTGGCACGCAGACCGGCGGGTCGCACATCCGGCCGGCGTCGTTCAATGGCATCTATGGGTTGAAGCCGAGCTGGAATCGCGTCAGCAGGGAGGGCCTGCGGATGTCATCGATCTCACTCGATACGATCGGGTGGTATGGGCGCAGCGTCGAGGACCTGATCATGGTGGCGGAGGCGTTTCGCATCCCTCGCGACTCGATCCCGGTGTCGGTCAAGGGGCTGCGGGTCGGGTTGTGCCGGAGCCCGGTCTGGCGGGAGATCGAACCCGCGGGCGAACTGGCGTTAAGTACCGCAGCGAAACGTCTGGCCGCCGCCGGGGCGATCGTCGACGAGCTGGAACTGCCGGAGCCGTTTTCCCGCCTGCATGCCGCGCATACCGTGATCGCGGAAAGCGAGGGCGCGGCAGCGTTTCTGCCCGAATACGTCAACGCGAATGCTCTGCTGGCGACCACGCTGAGGGAGAGAGTCGAGAACGTATTGCAGATTACCGCGAGGCAAATCGTGGAAGCCTATGCTTTGGCGGATTCGTGCCGGCCGATGCTGGACGGGCTGTTTGGACCGAAACTGGACGTCATCCTGACGCCGAGTGCGAAGGGCGAGGCGCCGGAGGGCCTGCATACGACAGGCGACGCGGTGTTCAATCGGATGTGGACTTTGATGCATGGTCCAAACGTTGGGATACCGGTCTGTTTCGGGCCAAACGGTTTGCCGGTTGGCGTGACGTTGGTGGGTCCGCAAATGGGTGACTCTCGCTTGTTGGCGATAGCCCAGGCGTGCGCGCCGGTGATCGATACGGAACCGGAAGAGCGGAAGCGTCGGCTTTGGGCGGAGTGAGGTCTGGTTTTCGATGGATTGGGGTGGCGGGCTTTAATTTAATTCGTCATGGCCCGGCTCGTCCGGGCCACCTCAACCAGCAAGGTGCCTCGATAGGTGGCCCGGACGAGCTGGGCCATGACGGGGACGTACATGTTGCCAGGCCGTGACGAGGGGGTGTCACGCCATCCCACCGCGGGCGGCCACCGGCCATAGGCACTCCACACGTCCGCCGCGCACGCCGA
>JBEKGV010000092.1:0-9359 GCA_050012615.1 Acetobacteraceae bacterium
GAAGCCCAGCTGCGGGGAATGTATTTCGAGATAATCTGCGTACGGCTGCAGCCCGTCACAACGTGCGCGGCCGTCAGAAGGGTCCCGTCGGTGGCGACGAAGAAACCGGTTCCGGCTTTTCCAATCAGGTTGCCCTGCTCGTCGACCCGCGGCTGAGTAGGCGTGACGATCGCCGGCATGGTGATTTGCTGAGCATCGGACGCCCCGTTCTCGCCCTGATGGATGACCCTCGGCATCGCGATCGCCACCTGGTTCGGGTCAGCGGCATACGACGACGTGTCGGCCGGATGCATCTGGAGCGGAATGATGAACGGCTCGAGCGAAGGGAGCGCGGCGGATTCACCGGGCGACGTGCTCGCACCAATGGGCGACACCGCCATTAGTCCGAGCAGCGCGATGAAAAGACGATTCACGGTTTTCCCCTCACGCGCGGTGGCGCCTTGCTCCGGCGTTTCACAGTGCGATCAATTTTCTTTCCAGTTGGTTACCGGCAGCTCCGCGCGCGGTGGCGAACGAGCGGCTTCAGGGGATAGGATGCGGCGTCATGCCGGCCCCCGAACCCCGCGCCAATCCGATTCTGCTCGGCCACGAGTCGGCTGAGCGCACACTGCTCGACGCCATGCATCTGGGTCGCATGCATCACGCATGGCTGATCAACGGGCCGGAAGGGATCGGCAAAGCGACGCTGGCGTTCCGCTTCGCGCGGCGCCTGTTGGCAGGACAAGCAGCCGCGGGCCCACTGGTCTCAGTGGATACACTGGCGCTCGACCCGGCACATCCGGTGTTCCGTCGCGTCGTCGCGGGCGGTCACGCCGATATGCTGACGATCGAGCGCGCTTACGACGAGAAAGCCAAACGTCTGAAGCGTGACATCGCCGTCAAGGACGTCCGCGAAATCAACGGTTTCATGTCGCTGACCCCGGCGGAGGGTGGCTGGCGCGTCGCGGTCGTCGATGGTGCCGAGGATCTGAACCAGAGTTCCGCCAACGCTCTTTTGAAAATACTGGAAGAGCCTCCGTCGCGCGCTGTTTTAATCCTGGTTTGCTCGGCCCCCGGGCTATTGCTGCCGACCATCCGGTCGCGCTGCCGCCACCTGCGACTCTCGCCTTTAACCGACGAAGTGATGGCACAATTGCTGGCGATGTATTTGCCGGAGCGCAGTCAGGACGACCGCGACCGGTTGATCACGTTGGCTGAGGGTTCGATCGGACGGGCGCTCGCTCTGGCCGACGAGGGCGGCATCGCGATCGCGGCGCTGGTCGACAATTTGCTGGCATCGCTCCCCGATCTGCCGCTCAGCCGAGGCTACGATGTCGCCGACGCGTTGGGACGGAACGACAACGGGTTTCGGTTGTTCACCGATCAGCTCATCACGGGCGTCGCGGCGTTGGTGCGCGACACGGTGCGCGGGCGCGCTGACCCAGACCAGCAACGTCTGACGGAGCTCCGTCCGCTTGAAGCGTGGGGTGAGCTGTGGCAGGGGCTACTGCGGCTGCAGGATGAAACCGAGCGGTTCGCGCTCGACAAACGCCAGGCGTTGGTCTCCTGCGTCGGAATGCTTGCCGGAAAAATGCCATGAAACCAACCTTCTATATCACGACCCCGATCTATTACGTGAATGGCGCGCCACACATTGGTCACGCCTACACCTCGATCGCGGCTGATGTCATGGCACGGTTCAAGCGGCTGGATGGTTACGACGTGTTCTTCCTCACGGGAACCGATGAGCATGGGCAGAAGGTCGAGCAGGCAGCGCGCGACGCCGGCGTCGATCCGCGAACGTATGTGGACCGGGTTTCCGCCGATTTTAAGGACATGACCCGCGCGATGGGCGTGTCGAACGACGACTGGATCCGCACGACGGAGGAGCGGCACAAAGCATCCAGCACCGAATTATGGCGCAGGATCAACGCGTCAGGAGACATTTATCTCGATCACTACGAGGGCTGGTACGCGGTTCGCGACGAAGCCTTCTACGACGAGGGCGAACTCAAGACGCAGCCGGACGGTTCGAAAGTGGCGCCTAGCGGCGCACCGGTGGCGTGGGTGAGGGAGCCCAACTACTTCTTTCGGCTGTCCGCCTGGCAAGACCGCCTGCTGAAGTTCTATGAAGATCATCCGGATTTCATTGCTCCAGCCTCGAGGCGCAACGAAGTCATGAGTTTCGTTCGGGGCGGTTTGCGCGATCTGCCGATCAGCCGGACCACCTTCACCTGGGGCATCCCGGTACCCAACGCTCCCGGGCACGTGATGTATGTGTGGCTCGACGCGCTGCAAAACTATGTCACCGCCTGCGGTTTTCCGGATCCGGACGCACCGCGATGGCGTTTTTGGCCAGCCGATGTGCATTTCGTTGGCAAGGACATCATCCGGTTTCACGCCGTTTATTGGCCTGCGTTCCTGATGGCCGCGGGTTTGCCCGTGCCGAAACGAGTCACCTCAAATGGCTGGTGGGTCGTCGATGGCGAAAAAATGAGTAAATCCCTGGGGAACGTGGTCGAACCACGCAAGTTGGTGGAAACATTCGGTCTGGATCAGATCCGCTATTTCCTGCTGCGTGAAAAGCCTTTCGGAGCAGACGGTTCGCTAAGCCATCAGGCCATCGTCAGCCGGATCAACGTCGAGCTCGCCAACGATCTCGGCAATTTGGCGCAGCGGTCGCTATCGTTGCTTTCACGAAACATTGGCGGGGTGTTGCCGGGCAGGGGGCCCGATACCGAAGCGGACATCGCGCTGCTGTCCGCCGCCGACGCATTGCCGGCTCTGGTTCGCGCCGCCATGGAGCGCCAGACCTTCCACGAGGCGCTGGAAGACATCTGGAAGGTCATCCGCGCCGCCAACGCCTATATCGACCATCAGGCACCCTGGGCGTTGAACAAGACGGACAAGGTGCGGATGGGCGCGGTGCTGCGGGTGCTCGTCGACACGATGCGGATCATCGCCACGCTGCTGCAGCCGTTCATGCCGGCCTCGATGGCGAACATGCTGGAGCAACTCGGAGTGCCGGTGCATGCGCGAACCATCGCGGCCCTCGCGGCCCCCCTCGCGGACGGCATCCATCTCCCGGCTCCGCGCGGCGTTTTCCCGCGGTATGTGGAGCCTGTCGCCTGATGCTCGTCCAGTCGTCCCAATTGATCGATTCCCACTGCCACCTCGACTACTTCACACCCATGGAGCTGCCGCTGGTGCTGGATCGCGCTCATGCGGCCGGCGTGGCCGAGATGGTGACGATCGGCACCTCGATGGCGCAATCCGGGAAACTGCCGCCGATGACCGAAGCGCATCCTGGGATCTGGTGTACCGTCGGCGTGCATCCGCATCACGCCGCCGAGGCGCCGATCCCGTCGCCGGAAACGCTGGCGGAAATGACGTGGCATCCCAGGGTGATCGGCATAGGCGAATCCGGCCTGGATTACTTTTACGACCGCAGCCCGCGCGACGTTCAGGCGGAGAATTTTCGGGCTAACATCCGGGCCGCCCAGTCGGCCGGGGTGCCATTGGTCATACACGCCCGCGATGCCGATGACGATATAGCAACGATCTTGCGGGAGGAAAGCGATCGGGGAGGGGCGTTCGCCTTCCTTTTGCACTGCTTCAGCTCCTCGCGAGCGCTGGCCGAGGCAGGCTTGGCTTTAGGTGGGTACATCAGCTTCTCCGGCATCCTGACCTTTCCCAGATCGAGCGAACTCAGGGAGATAGCTCGGGATATTCCCTTGGATCGTTTACTGGTTGAGACCGACGCGCCTTATCTGGCGCCGGTACCGTTTCGCGGTAAGCGCAACGAACCGGGGTTTGTCACGCAAACGGCGAAGGTCCTCGCCGAGGTTCGCGGGATGACGCCAGCGGAGGTCGCGGTTTTGACCACCGCTAATTTTCGCCGCTTGTTTCCAAAAACCGTATGCGGGTGACGCTGCTCGGAACTGGGGGCTCCGCTGGCGTACCGCTGATCGGGGGCGACGACGGAGGGGGCAACTGGGGTGCATGTGACCCCACCGAGCCCCGCAACCGGCGCACACGATCCAGCATCATCATAGAAAATGCGGATAAGCAGCGGCTTCTGATCGATACGTCGCCCGATATGCGAACCCAATTCCTGAATTGCAGGATCCCCGGGGCAGACGCGGTGCTGTTCACGCATGCCCATGCGGACCACGTGACGGGGATCGACGACGTGCGAATACTGAACCGCATCGCCAAACGTCCGTTGGAGGCGTTCGCTACTCAGAAAACCCTCGATGAGATCGCGCGGCGGTTCGGTTATGCGCTCGCTCCGTGGGACGGAAAAACATTCTATCGTCCTGTTTTAACGGGAAAAACTGTTGAACCTGGCGATACTGTCCGCATTGCCGGCTTTGACGTGAGATTGTTCACCCAGGGGCACGGCCGGATCGAGACGTTGGGATTGCGAATCGGCCCATTCGGTTACTCAACGGACGTCGTCACGCTCGACGAGATCGCGCTTGATACTCTCGCCGGCGTCGATACCTGGGTCGTCGGATGCTTCCTGCGCCACGAGTACCACTGGACACATGCGAATTTGACCGCGGTGCTCGGGTGGGTCGAGCGGTTGCGGCCGAGGCGGACCGTATTGACCCATATGGGCATAGATATGGACTGGGGCTGGTTGCGCGACAATTTGCCGCCTGGCGTTGAGGCCGGATACGACGGGATGGTGTTGGAGATCGGCGATACGAGCCGCCAGGACCGCGGCACCGATGGTTCTGGATGATTACCGAGATCGTCTTATTCAATCGCCGTTCAGCCGCCGGATTAATCGCGCGGAGCGTTCTCAGGTACAGTGCGATGCTCGCTGCTGCAGTACCGGCACAGCCATCCCAGCCAGGCACCGCCGCTGGCATTGTTCTGACCATCAACTTCGTGTTGTGAGTTTCGTCCGTCGCCAGAACAGCGGTGATCACACGTGGCGCATCGTGAAGCCCATCACATATGGCCGATCTCAGGCGGGATTTCCGGCGAACCGAGGGCGCTGGCGGATCTCCATGGGCGTATTCGAGATCTTGGTACAACGGCCATGATTTAACATAATATATCTTCTGCGACATTAAGCGCCGGCAAAGGGGGTGGCGGCGTGCCTTCGAGCCGTGCCTGTTCGGCTTCCCGCACCGCCGCGTTGCCGCGCCAGCCCCATTTGAGTGAGAGTTTCCACCTCATTGCCGGGCCGCCGCCGATCCGTCCGACGAGTCCGCAGTTGAGTAGGTCCCGCATGGCTCGGGACGCTGACGCGTTGTCGACCTCCAACTCGCTTTGGTTCAGCGGTCGGAACTCGGTCCATGACAGATGGTCGGGTAGTGGCAGGAACACCCTGAGCGTTGCCGCGCTGCGCAGCTCTTTGATGATCTGGTGCCGTGCTTCGTCGAACATGATCAACCGCCCTCCGCCGTGGCTGGCCTTCAGGCCGTGTGTTCTTTGTTCGTTCTATCGACCATTTCGCACCTCGGGCAAGGTATCTTCCACCGCTGGAGAATGCCTGGCGGCCGATGATCTTCGCCAAGGCACCAGTTGGATTCACCATACCGAGACCAACATTTCCGCGGTGCGCCGTGCGACACGCCGGCCACGAGGCCGCCTTCCCTTCGAACTTGAGATCAAGGACAGGAGGCATAAGCTGCGGTCGGTTCAAAACCTCAGGCGTCCTGATAATTGAAACGGCCCGATTGATCCTGCGTCCCTGGCGGGAGAGCGATCGTCCCCTCTTCGCCGAGCAAAACGCCGATCCCATTGTCATGCTATTTTTGGCCGGCGTGCTCACGCGGGAGGAAAGCGACGCCTACGTCGATCGCGTGAAGCAGCATTTGGCAGAGACGGGTATCTGTAAGTGGGCGGTCGAAGCTCCGGGCATCGCGCCGTTCATCGGCGCGGTTGGATTGTCACGCGTGAGTACTATCGCCCCCGGGATTACCGCGTTGGAGCGTCGCGACCTGGCTTCCTTCACCCCCCGACGGTCCGAGCCAGTCGCGAAGGTTGCCCGGGGAGGACACGGCGCAGTGGAGACCCTTCGGCCGCCAGCGCCGGATGCCAGCAACTACCTGTCCATATAGTATGATATTCGGTAGCAGAACGCTCAATTCATAATATCAATCTGGCACTGACTCGGAGTGCCAGGTGATATTCTGACCGCCTAACCCCGAGCCAACGCGTGGCGTTTTCGGCTTTTTCGAATTGATATCTCACCGGGTCCGTTCACGCGCATTGGATAATCCGCGTGTATCCGCGTTCATCTGTGGCTCTATTTCTCTTGCGTTGAACGAAACGGTCGGTCTTTTGCGTTGAATGAAATGGTCGCCAATCGCGTGATATCGACACCTGCCGGAATGGACCCGCGGATCCACACAAACCACACTCAGATAATTCCAATCCCCTCCCCGGAGTGAGCACCCTGCCCGCCTCAGTCTCCGTCTCCGCGAAACTTCACGTGCTCACTGCGCTTCCATGATGCGAGCGCAGCCGTCGCGTGCCCGGCGAAAGACACGCGAGGATCTACTCGGCGGGATGCGTTGGCGGCTGATCTCCCGCACCGGCGGGCGGCGGAGAATTAGGCGGCGTCGCGGCCGTGGCGGCGACCTCGGCGGCAAAGTCTTCCTTGGGCTTTTCGATCCCCTCGCCCAGTGCGAAACGATCGAAATCGATGATGGTGCCGGAGGCGTTTTTGACCACGTCCTTTACCCGGCTCTTGCCGTCATGCACCCAGATTTGCTCGAGCAGGGCCACCTCTTCGTAAAACTTCTGCACGCGGCCCTCGACCATTTTGGCGATGACGTGATCGGGACGGCCCGACGCTTTGGCCTGCTCGGTCAGCACCGTCTTCTCGCGCTCCAGCGCTTCCGGGGAGACGCCGGAAACATCCAGTGCATCGGGACGGCTCGCGGCGATGTGCATCCCGAGTTGCCGGCCAAGCGTGTTCAGCGCCTCGTTCACGTCGTCACCCGCGATGGCGGCAAGCACGCCGATCTTGCCCAGACCCGGCTTCAGCGCCTGGTGGACATAGGTCGCGACGACGCCTTTGGGCACGCTCAGCATCCTGGCGCGGCGGATGGTCATGTTCTCGCCGACAGTCGCGACGAGCTGCGTCAGTTCCTCGGCGACGGTGCGGCCGGTGCCGGGGAACGGCGCCGCCTTGATCTTCTCCACGTCGTCGCCGACCTCAAGCGCGATTTTCGCCACGTCTTCCACGAATGCCTGGAAGGTTGGGTTGCGGGCGACGAAATCGGTTTCGGCGTTGACCTCGACCATGGCGGCTTTGCCGGGGGCCGAGGCGACACCAACCAGCCCCTCCGACGCGACCCGCCCGGACTTCTTGGCGGCCGCCGCGAGGCCTTTTTTGCGCAGCCAGTCGACCGCCGCTTCCATGTCGCCGGCGACCTCGGTCAGCGCCTTCTTGCAATCCATCATGCCCGCGCCGGTCTTTTCGCGCAGATCTTTCACCAGGGCGGCGGTAATCTCAGCCATGTGCTGTCTCCAGGCCAGGCGAACCGGTTTCCGGTTCGCGATCAATCATTCAGGCGAACCCTTTCGAGTTCGTACTTGGTCATCCCGACGAAATGCGCCTGTACCATACTCCGGCCTGGCGGTGCCGGACCCGGCAATGAGCAGGCATTCTCTATTCCGCCAATTGATTTCCCCGTTTCGTCATACTCGCCCCGCATCCGAGATTGCCCCCGGGCGTCCGTAAAAGTCATGCTTTCGCGATCCATCGCCGGTGCCCGCTACTGATGCCCGGGTCGAGCCCGGGCCTGACGTATTGGCGGCGACAATCACGGACGGACGATCGCCGCGATGGCCGGACCCGCCAGACTGAAGCGAACGCCCACCTTGGGTCAGAGAGCGGCTTCCGCCAGATCCGCCGACGGCAATTCCTCGCGGGCACCGATATCGGCGCCCGAAGCGGCCATCTCGGCACTGATCCCGTCCAGGACCGAACCGGCGATCAGATCGCAATACAGTGTGATCGCGCGGATCGCATCGTCGTTGCCCGGGATCGGAAAGGTCACGCCGGTCGGGTCGGAGTTGCTGTCCAGGATCGCAACGACGGGGATGTTCAGCTTGGTCGCTTCCTCGACCGCCAGCTTCTCCTTGTTCGTATCGATGATGAACAGGATGTCCGGCAGACCGCCCATCTCCTTGATGCCGCCCAGTGCGCGCTCGAGCTTTTCCTGGTCGCGGGTGATGCCGAGCATTTCCTTCTTGGTCAGGCCGGAGGTGTTGCCGGCGACCATTTCCTCGATTTGCCGCAGCCGCTTGATCGAGCCGGTGATCGTCTTCCAGTTGGTCAGGGTGCCGCCGAGCCAGCGATGGTTGACGTAGTACTGGCCGCAGCGCTTGGCGGATTCAGCGACATACTCGGCGGCGGCGCGCTTGGTGCCGACGAACAGCACGCGGCCTCCGGCGGCGGTGACGTCACGGACCGCACGCAGGGCTCGGTCGAGCATGGGCACGGTCTGCTGCAGGTCGATGATGTGGACCTGGTTGCGCACGCCATACAGGTACTGCGCCATCCGCGGGTTCCAGCGGCGCGTATGGTGGCCAAAGTGAACGCCGGCTTCGAGCAGCTGACGCATCGTGAAATCGGGCATCGCCATGGGCGATTTGTCCTCCGTTGTCGTCCGGTTGAGCCTCCGCGGGGGTTACTGGGCTCAGCCTTTGACGGATGGACCAGCACCGGACCTGATCGCTCAGGAGGGACCCCGCGTGTGAATTACCGCGCCGGCCCGGGGGCTGGTGCGGCGGGCGGGGATATGGGGGAATTGGGAGGGATTGGCAAGAGTTGATGTAGGTGGACGGCGTCCTCGACGCTGGCGCTGGCCAGGGCTAGCAGGGCGCTCCTAAGCGGTCGTTCGTCTTGGAATTGATACAGTCCGACCCTACCCTTGCGTCTGACGAATAATGAAGGACGTTATCAATAGTAAACTCATTCGTTCCTGGGCAAAGTCTTCAGGCGTCGCACTCGGGCGTTAACTCAGCCTGGCTCGAGAGATCGACAAACGGATCGTCAATCCCTCAGAAGCCCAATGATGTGAGATCGTGCCGCCCAACTGTCCCTCGGCTGCTGCTCTCGTCATCACGCTGCCGAAGCCTTCATCGCCTCTCTGAGCTTTCAGTTGCGGGCCGTCACGCTCTTCCCAAATCAAAATAAGGCGGCTGCCGTCTGTGAGAATACGCACCGCTATGCGGCCTTCTGGCACCGACAAAGAACCATATTTGGCAGCGTTGGTGGTGAACTCGTGAACAAGAAGCGCGAGCGCCGATACCGCATCTGGGGAAAGCGGAACATCAGCCCCGCTTATAACAATGCGTGCTTTGTCTTTGTCCTCATAAGGTGAAACGACAGTCTTTATCAAAGA
>JBEKGV010000093.1:0-9353 GCA_050012615.1 Acetobacteraceae bacterium
TCCATTTCGCGAGCCGCACCACTCCGCGTCCCAGGCGGCCTTGACCGGCGGCGGGCACCGCGCGAAGCCCGGGGAGGTGTCGCTCGCTCATCGAGGCGTACTGTTTCTCGACGAACTGCCAGAATTTCCTCGTCAAACCCTGGAAGCGTTGCGCCAGCCGATGGAAACTGGCCGAACCACCGTGTCTCGAGCATCCGCGCATATAACGTATCCGGCACGCTTCCAATTGGTCGCGGCGATGAACCCCTGCCGGTGCGGATATCTTGGCGACGCCGGCCGGGAATGCGGCCGTGCTCCGCGCTGCGGCGAGGATTACCGCAATCGTATCAGCGGTCCGGTGCTGGACCGGATCGACCTGGCGGTGGAAGTCCAACCAGCCACTGCCGCCGAACTGGCCCAGGCGCCTCAAGGTGAGCCAAGTTCCATAATCGCGGAACGGGTCAACCGCGCCAGGCTCGCCGTGCGGGAGCGCCACGGACCTGACGGTCCGGCAACGAACGCCGAGGTCGAAAGCGACGCGATCCGTATCGCTCCCGATGCGGCGAAACTGGTTGAAGACGCAATGAACCGTCTGCGTCTGTCAGGCCGTGGTCGAACGCGGGTATTAAGAGTGGCACGAACCGTCGCGGACCTCGCTTGCGCCGAGATGGTCACCCGCCCGCATGTCGCGGAGGCACTGTCCTACCGCCATCGCACCCACCGCCGGATCGGCTGAGAGCGGAGCGTCAACCACTGCCTCGAAAGGCGTCGGCAATGCGACGGACGACACCGGTCGCGTCAACAAGCAACAGGTCGAACCGAACTCCGCCGGCGCCCCACTGGGGGTTCATCGCCAGCATGATTTCGGTGGCGGCAACAAGACGTGCTTGCTGTCTGGCCGACAAAGCGGCAGCCGCATCGGCCAGGCTGGACCGAGCCTTGACCTCAATGACCGCGAGAAGACCGTCCTTCTCGGCGACCATGTCGATCTCACCTGCCCCGGTTCGCAGTCTACGCGCCAGGATGATCCACCCTTCTCGCTCAAGGGCCAATTGCGCGGTCTCCTCGGCCGAACGACCTCGGCGATCCGCCTCCCACCCTCTCCGGGAACGATCCCGCCCGGTGAAATTGTGCGGCAACGTCGCCACTAACGGACAGCCGCCTTGGGTCCTCAGCACACCATCCGTGATGGCTCAGGTACCGCCGCGACGAGCCCAAGACCCGCCTGGTCCATGAGATCGAGATAGGGGGAGAGACGGAGCAAGAAAGTCGTCAGCTCAGTCACCAGGTTAGTGATCGCTATCGGGAGAGTGATCACTGTTTCGACCTCCAACTGTGGCTGGTGGTCCGGGAGCAGGCGCACGCTCCAGTCCTCCGGTAGAGCGCTCAGGAGATTCTGTAACATCGTGAAACAGGCAACGCGCGTCGCGGGGTCGGATGCGGTGCTTGGAATCCGCCCCAGACTGGATTGGATGAAAAGGTGCCCGTCTCGGGCGTCGTTCTGCACGAGGTGCGCGTGAACGACCCTGCCTCGCCACCGTATGCTGAACCCGGGCGAAACATCCGGGCGGGCCAGCGACAAACGCCCCTCCGGATCGACAGAAAAGGGACCGATGTTGAACGACCCGTTGAATGCCATGCCAACCACTCTCCAACCCCACTGAAGCTATGTTGCCGTGAAAAGATGAACTATTCATAAACAGCCCTCTCCATGAGCCGTACAGAGATGTCCTTCGCCGACGACTTGCGCCTTGCCTTTCCCCCGCCTCACCCCTCAGGCAGGCCATTCATATTCGGCGCGCTGGTCATAGTGGCGCTCGGCCTTTTCATAGGTGTTTGGCTGTTGCTCGCGGGCGTATGTATCGGGTTGTTCTGTTTATTTTTCTTCCGCGATCCCGTCCGGGTGCCACCGGAGCGAGCCGGAGCGATCCTGGCTCCAGCCGACGGTCGCGTCATTTTGGTCACACCCGGAGTCCCACCCTCGGAACTTGGGCTTGGACCCGCGATCCGATGGCGCATCTCCATCTTTCTTTCGGTTCTGAACGTTCACGTGAACCGCGTGCCTGCCTCAGGGACGATTACACGCATCGCTTATCGGCATGGTGCCTTCCTCAATGCCAGTCTCGACAAGGCAAGTGACGCCAATGAGCGGAATGCGATCGCGCTGCGGTTACCCGACGGCCGGGAGCTGGCGGTGGTTCAGATCGCGGGTCTGATCGCCCGTCGCATCTTGTGCTCGCTGCGCGAGGGCGATGCTGTCCGGGCGGGCGATCGTTTTGGTATAATCCGGTTCGGCAGCCGGACCGATCTCTATCTGCCGGAAGGCGTGCAACCACTTGTATGTGAGGGCCAAACCATGATCGGAGGAGAGACCGTGGTCGCGGAATTCAGCCCATGAGTGATCCCATTCGCCGCTTTCCGCTCCGGCGTCCCCGGCGACTTCGTCCGCGCGTCCGGCCGCGCTATCGAGGGCCATCGTTTAATCGCATCGTTCCAAATCTGATGACGATGGTCGGACTCTGCGCCGGTCTGACTTCCATGAGATTTGCCATAGAGGGACGATTTGAATCTGCCGTGGTTGCTATCACCATCGCTGGAGTGATCGATGGCCTCGACGGGCGGCTTGCGCGCCTCTTGAAAGGCACTTCGCTCTTTGGCGCGGAATTCGACAGCCTTTCGGATTTCGCATGCTTCGGTGTGGCCCCTGGATTGACACTCTACGAATGGTCGCTCCAGCGCCTAGGCGGACTTGGCTTCGCGATTTGCATATTGTTCACGGTATGCATGGCTCTCCGCCTCGCACGCTTCAATGCGATGTCAGACGATCGTCCGCGCCCGGCGTACGCTTACAACTTCTTCACCGGCGTTCCCGCTCCCGCTGGCGCTGGCCTCGCGCTGTTTCCGATCTTCCTTGGATTGGAGGCGAACTCGCAAGGGCTCGAACCACTGGCTGCTGTGATGCATCACCCATTGTTCTGCGCCCCGATCCTGGTGGGGACCGCCGCTCTGCTGGTTTCTTCCCTCCCGGTCTGGAGCTTTAAGAATTTCAAGGTTCCCGCCGAATACGTCCTCCCGCTCCTGCTTGGCACTGGTCTTTTCGTCGCACTCTTATTCGCCGATCCCTGGGCTGCACTCGCGGCGGCCGGAGTGATCTATGCGGTCATGTTGCCTTTCAGCGTGCGAAGCTTCCGCCGCTTGCGACGTGAAGCCGAAGCCCTCAGATCGGACGAAGAAGCGCCGGCAAAAATCTCCTGAGGCGCCTTTGCCCCCAATCCTCGGGCGGGATCGTGGGTGGTCTCTTGCCATGGTGAGTTCGCCACCGTTCACTGCGAGTCCACCCACCGACCTGAGGTATAATGTCGACCGCCCATACTGCCGCCCGCCTCGCTGTCGATATCGGCGGCACATTCACCGACGTCGCCCTGGAACATCCCGGCGGCCGTGACACGATTAAAGTCCTGACCACGCCCGCCGCGCCCGAAGTCGCCGTCCTGTATGGCGTGAGGTCGATTTTGGAAACGTCGGGCGTAGCCGCGGCGGACGTCGGCCTCATCATTCATGGAACCACCCTGGCGACCAATGCGGTGATCGAGCGCAAAGGGGCGCGCACGGCGTTGGTGACAACTGAAGGGTTTCGCGACGTTATCGAAATGGGCAATGAAAGCCGCTACGATCAATATGACCTTAACATCACGTTGCCGGAACCGCTTGTGCCACGCAGCCTGCGGTTGCCCGTCTCTGAGAGGTTGGATAACACTGGCCGCGTGCTGAAAGCGCTCGACGAGAACAACGTGCGCGCTCTTGTGCCAAAGTTGAAGGACGAAAAAATCGCCAGTATCGCGGTCGGCCTACTGCACGCCTTTGTAAACGGCGAACATGAAAGACAGGTCCGGAAAATTTTGAACGAGGAGCTGCCGGACATTCCTGTGTCACTCTCTTCGGAAGTTTCACCGGAGATGCGAGAATGGGAGCGATTTTCCACAACCGTCGCCAACGCTTATGTCCAGCCGATGATGGCACGATATCTTCGGCGGTTGGAGGCCGATCTTCGGGCCGCGGGCTTCACCGCGCCATTGTTCCTGATGATGTCGGGCGGCGGCCTGACCACGATTGACACAGCATGCCGTTTCCCAATTCGTTTGGTCGAAAGCGGGCCGGCGGGAGGAGCGATTTTTTCCGCTCATATCTCGCGAGAATGTGGACTGGATCGCGTGCTTTCGTTCGACATGGGCGGGACGACAGCAAAAATATGTTTGATTGACGATTACCGTCCACAAACCGCGCGCGCCTTCGAAGTCGCGCGAGTTGGTCGTTTTCGCAAAGGATCAGGCCTCCCGCTGCGGATCCCCGTCATTGAGATGGTGGAAATCGGAGCTGGCGGCGGCTCGATCGCCCATGTCGACACAATGGCCCGAATTGAAGTAGGACCCGCCAGTGCCGGCGCCGACCCCGGTCCGGTTTGCTATGGTCAAGGTGGAACGAAACCGACCGTAACCGATGCGAATTTGTTGCTTGGCCGCTATGATCCATTGCGCTTCGCTGGCGGCACCATGAAACTCGATACCATGGCCGCGCGCGACGCTCTTCTGACCGAGGTTGGCGCTCCGCTCGGGCTTGCGCCGGAGATGGCGGCATTGGGTGTGATCGAGATCGTCGACGAAAACATGGCCAACGCCGCCCGGGTGCATGCGATCGAGTCCGGTAAAACCTACGAAGGCCGCACGTTAATCGCGTTCGGAGGGGGCGGGCCGGTGCATGCGTGCCGCCTCGCCGAGAAAGTGGGTATCAGGCGCATCCTGGTCCCATCCGGCGCCGGTGTCGGCAGCGCTATTGGCTTTCTCCGGGCACCCGTCGGATATGAGGTAGTTCGAAGCCTATATCAGCGGCTTTCGACATTCGACGTAAGCGCTGTCAATACGTTGTTGATTTCAATGCGGGACGAAGCATACGCTGTGGTCGACCAGGGACGATTAGGTCAGCCAATAACAGAGACACGGATCGCCTTCATGCGATACGTTGGCCAGGGACACGAAATTCCGGTTCCGCTCCCGACACGGATGCTGTCCACCGGCGATGTGACGGAAATCCACACGGCGTATGAGCAAGAGTATTCAAAGTTTTTTGACCGCCCTGTACCCGGCTCTGATGTCGAAGTCATGAGCTATGCGGTCGTCCTGACGACAGCGACCCCTGACATCGAGGTCGCGCCGCAAATCACGAGTTTCTCGGAGGCGCAGTCGACACAATCGCGGCCGGTTCGCGATACCTCAACCGGGGCAGCCTCGCCGTGGGCTGTTCATGACCGAACCGCGCTAACAACTGGCTCCCGCATCCCGGGACCTGCGATCATCTTCGAAGACGAAACTTCAACACTCGTCGGTCCTGGCTGGCGAGCCTTCGTCAACAGCCTGGGGTACATCGAAATCATTCAGGAGGCTGCGTAATGGCGCACGAATCGAACCCGCTCACGCAGATTCACCGCCAGATTATGTGGAACCGCCTCATCGCGGTCGTTGAGGAACAAGCACGAATCATGATCCGCACCGCGTTTTCGACCACGGTGCGCGAGGCTGGTGACCTCTCCGCCGGGGTGTTCGACCTGCACGGCCGCATGATGGCCCAGGCAGTGACGGGGACGCCGGGGCATGTGAACTCGATGGCGGAAAGTGTTGGTCATTTTCTCAGGAAGTTCCCGATCCAGACCATGAGCCCCGGCGACCATTACATCACCAACGACCCTTGGCTGGGCACCGGTCATCTGCATGACCTCACCGTCGTAAGTCCTGCGTTTTACCAAGGCAAAATTGTCGGTTTATTCGCGAACACCGCCCATGTCATCGACATAGGCGGCCTGGGCATGGGCCCCGAAGGCCGCTCAGTGTTCGAGGAGGGAATGTATATCCCAATCATCAGATGCTTTGAGCAAGGCAAGCCCAACGAGACCTTCTTCGATTTCATCAGGGCCGGCTCGCGTCTGCCGGTGGAGCTGGAGGGGGATATCTATTCCCTTTGTGCCTGCAACGACGCCGGTGCCCGCCGTCTGGTTGAGATGATGGACGAATTCAAGATGGACAATCTTGAGCAACTCGCGGACTTCATATTCGACAACTCCCGTCGCGCGACGCTGGCGGAGATCGCGCGCCTGCCCGCAGGCACATTCTCAAACGAAATCTGGTCGGACGGTTATGACGAACCGGTACGCCTCACCGCCAGCATGCGAATCCTGAACGATGGAATCGAGGTTGATTTCGCCGGGACGTCAGGCTTGTCCGCTCGTGGCATCAATGTCCCGCCAGCTTACTGCCGGGCTTATGTCTGTTTCGGAATTAAATGCGTGGTCGCACCGGATATTCCCAACAACTGGGCTTCGCTGGCTCCGTTTCGGATGATCATTCCCGACGGCTGTATCCTCAACGCGCCACACCCCTACCCCGTCTCGGTCCGTCATGTGATCGGACACCTGCTGCCCGACCTGATGATGGGATGTCTTCATCAGGCGGTGCCTGATCGGGTCACCGCGGAAGGCGCTTCCGCCCTATGGAACCCCCCATTGCGCGGGGGGTCGTCGGTCTCCGGACAGGCCCGCGGGAACAAGCCTGTTCTGGGCGATTTTGAAATCATCACATTCAACTCCGGCGGAACAGGCGCTCGCCGGACCCAGGACGGCCTCAACGCGACAGCGTTTCCATCCGGGGTCAGAACCATGCCGGTCGAGGCGACGGAAAATGTCGCTCCTGTGATCATCTGGCGAAAGGAACTCAAGCCCGATTCCGGTGGGGCCGGCCGTACCCGCGGCGGCACGGGCCAGATCATGGAAATTGGGACTAAGGGCGACCTGGAGTTTTCGGTCAACGCCAGCTTTGATCGCGTCGCGAATGCCCCTAGGGGGCGCGACGGCGGCCAGGATGGCGCCCGAGGTGTGGTGACGCGGAAATCCGGGGTGAGGCTTCGGACCAAGGGCTATCAGGTGATCCCGGACGGAGAGCGTTTGATCCTGGAATTGCCCGGCGGCGCGGGTATGGGAGATCCCAGAAGCCGCGATCCCGAGTTGGTAGCACGCGATGTCCGCGACGGGTTGGTCTCTCTGGACAATGCGCGATCAATCTATGGGGTAGCAATTGGCCAGGACGCGAAGCCGGATTTGGCGGCCACGGATGCACTGCGTAGCTGAAAAGATCATCTGAAAACCTCGTCCGACCGAGCTGCGAAAGGAGGTCACCATGGCTTCACGTTGCGACATGATCATCCGCGATGGGACCATTTTCGATGGTACCGGTTCACCACGCTTCAACGCTGACGTCGCGGTGACCGGGGACCGCATCACCGCAGTCGGAGATCTTGGGACGCTTTCGGCTGACCGCGAGGTGATCGCCACCGGCAAGGCGGTGGCGCCGGGTTTCATTGACGCTCATACTCATGATGACCGAGCCGTGCTGTGCGGTCCCGCCTGCATGTTGTGCAAAATGTCGCAAGGCGTCACGACAGTCGTCGTCGGCAACTGTGGCATCTCGCTTTCGCCCGTTCGAATGACGTCTCGGCCGCCGCCGCCACTCGACCTGGTAGGCGATGAGTCTTTCTGGACATTCGACAGTTTCGCTTCCTATGCCGAGCGTCTGAAACGCGACCCTTCGCCTGTAAATACTTATGCGCTCATCGGTCACATGTCCCTGCGGGTCGGTGCGATGAATGATGACACGGCACGTCCGGCCTCGGACAAGGAGGCCGACCGCATGCGTGGGCAACTTGCCGAGGCACTGGCTCAAGGTGCTTCAGGATTTTCGACGGGTCTTTACTATCCACCCAACATACATGCCCCCACCGATGAGGTCATCGCCGTCGCGGAGGCGTTGCGCGCCGCCCATGGCATCTACGTCACTCATATGCGTAATGAAGCCGACGATGTACTGCTTTCGATAGAGGAAACTCTGAAGATCGGCCGAGCTGTCGACGCCCCTGTCGTAATAAGTCATCATAAGTGCACAATGCCGGAGAATTTCGGACGTTCGAGTGAAACCCTGCCTGCCATCGATCGCGGTGCCTTGGATCAACGAGTGGCCTTCGACGTATATCCCTATGTCGCCGGCTCCACGGTACTCATTCCAGATCGGCTGCGGCAGGACGTTGCCGTTCAGATCACATGGTCGATCCCGCATCCTGAAATGTCCGGCCGAACGCTCGATTCCATCGCCAAGGAATGGAGCGTCTCTGATCGTGAGGCCGCGGAACGTTTGCTTCCCGCGGGGGGGATCTTCTTCCAAATGGACGAAGCCGATGTCAGACAGATCATGGCACATCACCTGGCGATGATTGGCAGCGATGGCCTGCCGCACGACACGTTCCCTCACCCGAGGCTCTGGGGCACCTTCCCCCGTGTTCTCGGCCATTACGCCCGCGATCTGGGCTTGTTCACCATGGAGGCGGCGGTGAACAAAATGACCGGACATACGGCGTCGGTATTCGGCATGACGGACCGAGGCGTGATCCGGGCGGGTGCCTATGCCGATCTGGTCTTGTTCGATCCGCGTTCAGTGCGGGACACCGCGACTTTTGAGGCTCCTGTATCGCTTGCAGACGGTATCCTCGAGACCTGGGTCAATGGCGAGTCCGCCTATGTCCATGGGAACGGCGCGACTGATGCACGCGGGGGCCGACTCATCTCCCGCAATCGTTGATCATGCCTTCACGGTTGAAAATGAGGTCCGCCTCAACATGAAAATCACAGAAATCGAGGCGTTCCAGGTAAGCTGGACGACCGATGATGCCCCGGCGCAGCGCAGCGCGTTTGTGCTGATCCGCACCGATCAGGGGCTTACCGGAATTGGTGAAGCATCGCCAATGCAAGGTGGCCGCGCATCGCTTGGCATCATAAACAATGACCTCGCGCCAATGTTGATCGGTCGAGACCCGTTGGACCATGCGGTCCTTCTCGATCAGGCAATGCACACACTGATCAAACTCGGCCCCGAAGGCGCCCTGACCGGAGCACTCGCCGCGTTGGATATCGCGATGTGGGATCTGAAGGGCAAAGCAACCGGTCTACCCATTTACAAGTTGATCGGAGGCGCGTGGAAGACGGCCCTGCCATTTTATGCCTCGATCGGTGGGAACGGCGACCGGTCCCCAGACGACGTGATCCGCATCGTTGAGCAGCGATTGAGGGACCAGCCGGCGGCGATCAAGATCCGCTTCGACAACAGTCGGACAGCACTCGACGCTGACGTCGCCGGCGACATCGCGAAGGCTCGAGCGGTACGGCGCCTTGTGGGTGACACTTTCCCTCTCGCCTTCGACGCGAACAATGGATACACGGTTGGTGGTGCGATCCGCGTTGGCCGAGCTCTCGAAGAACTCGGATACTGGTGGTTTGAAGAACC
>JBEKGV010000094.1:0-9317 GCA_050012615.1 Acetobacteraceae bacterium
GCGGTTCGGCGATGTGCCGTTGGATCGGCTGCTGTCGGACGCCTATGCCGATGAATGCGCCGCCTCGATTGATATGGCCCGCGCGGCGGACATCGCGCTGGCCGAGCCGGAGCGGGCAGGGGACACCACCTATTTCGCCGTGGTCGACGCCGAGGGGAATGCCGTCTCCGGCATTCAGAGCCTCAATTCCGGCTTCGGATCCGGCGTGACGGCGGGCGACACCGGCGTGCTGCTGAATAATCGCATGGCTTACTGGCATCTCGCGGAGGGTCATGCGAACCGGTTGGCGCCCGCCAAGCGGGTACGTCACACGATGAACGCGCCGATGGTGTTCAAGGACGGCCGCCTCTGGGCTGTCGAGGGCACGCCGGGCGCGGATAATCAGGTGCAGGTCAACCTGCAGGTGCTGACCGCGATGATGGATCTCGAGGCCGACCCGCAGACCGCGCTGGAGGCGCCGCGCTGGACGTCGGTTCAAAAAGGGCAGGGTGCGAACTGGCCGCATGAGGGCGATGGACGGCTGACCATCGAACCCGGCTTCGGCGCGAAGATCCTCTCCGGACTGGAGCGTCTGGGTCACAGACTGAACCGCGTCGGTCCGCTGGAAGGGCCTTGCAGTGTGCAGGCGATCCGCATCATGGACAATGGCGTGCGCGTGGCAGGCTCGGATCCCCGGCGTGACGGATGGGCCGGGGCATTCTAGATGATGAAAATATATACAAATTTCTCACGACGGCAGCTTTTTCCGCCTATGCATTAGGCGATACGTCTGTTCCGCCATCAATGGCATACTATTTAGTCACTCTGGCCGCCTTTGCTCGCGAAAACACCGGCGGACACTTGCGCGCACGCCAACAATCAAATGGCGCGGTTGGCACGCACGCGTACCGGCACGCTTCCTGCACCCCCACTGCCGAAACTGATCGGCGGTCGGCAGCCCGGTTTCACATCCCGGACTGCGTTGCCGCCATCGGAGTAGGTCGCCATGCCAACCGCCATCGCGTCAGATGACATGATCCATTCCGAGGCGGAGTTGGAGGAGAAAATCCGCCACCACTACCACCAGCCAAAAGGTGTCGAACAATTCGGCATCGAGCCAGTCCCCACCGAAAAGCGGACGGTACGGTGGTTCGATATTTTCTCGATTATATTTGGGTTCGCGCTGAATCCCGGCTCGATCATGACAGGCGGTCTCGCGGTGGTCGCCGGTCTGTCGTTCCAGGGAGCGGTGGTCGCCATCACCGGCGGAACAATGCTGGCCATGGTATTTTATGTGACGATGGCGACGATCGGGGCCGATTACGGCATTCCGGGACAAGTGGCCACACGCATGACCTATGGTCTGCGCGGCGCCAAATGGGTGCCGTCCCTGCTGCGGACCATCGCCTCGACTTACTGGTTCGCATTTCAGACCGTCGCTGGATCGATCGCGATCGTCGCCGTGCTGTATCACTGGACCGGGATCAAGTACTCGTTGATCACCGTCAGCCTGATCTTCGGGTTCCTCCAGGCTTTGGTGGCGATCGTCGGCTATGACAGCCTCAAATACCTCTCGCGGACAGCGCTGCCGTTTAAGGTGCTGGTGCTTGGTTACATCATGGTCCTGCTGATGACCCAGAACGATCCGTCGTTCGCGCCGTCGGCGGTGTTCGCTTATCCCGGACTGCCGACATCGAACTGGGTGCTGTTCATGACCTGGGGCAACGCTGTCGCCGCGGGTTCCATCACCATGGTCACCGACGCCGCCGATTTCTGCCGCTACACACGCTCGCGTACCGACATGTGGTGGGGCACCATGGGAGGCAAATTCCTCGGCGCGGCGTTCGCCTGCATCCTGGGGGCTTACGGCGCCGCGGCAACCATGGGCAAAGTCGCGAACGTGTTCGACGTGGTCTCGGGATTGACCAGTGCGTGGCCCGCCTATGTCGCGTTCCTGATCGTCATAGGTTTGGACAATTGGACCATCAATGTCCTCAACCTTTACACGGGAGGACTGTCTCTCTCCAACATCCTCGAGCGGCTTGGCCGGTTCTGGACGACGCTGATCATCAGCATTCTGGGCGTGGCTTTGTCCGCCGTACCGGATGTCGTGAACAGCTACACCAGCTACGCCGGGTTGCTAGGCAACGTCTTCTCGCCGATCACCGGGGTCTTGCTGGCGGACTATCTGTTCATGAAGCGCTCCCACATCGATCTTCGCGCTTTGTTCCAGCGAGACGACATTTATTGGTACTGGCGCGGCATCAACCCGATCGCGATTCTGTGGACCGCGCTGGGATTCGCGATCTACATGTACGTGATCCCGGTCGGCATGATGAAGACCGTTTCCACCGTCCTGATCTGTGGACTGGGCTACTGCGTGACCGTTTGGCTGCTGGCGCCGTTCTGGGCCGCCCTCGCGCGCGCTTCTCACGCCGGCGAGCAGCATGAAACGGTCGAGCAACTAGCTTGGCAACTCGCGGAACGCTAACTCCTCAATTCGCCAGCGTCGGCGAGTTTCCGGCGACAGTCGTCCGATACATCAACCGCTGGTACTTTTTGTGATCGAACAGGCTCGCGGTGTGCAGTACCGCGCGGTTGTCCCAAATCACCAGATCGCCCTTCTGCCAGCGATGGACATAGACGAACCGCGTTTGCGTCACGTGTGCGATCAGCGTTTCGATCAACGCCGCGCTCCCGTCGGGATCGATCCCCTCGATATGGCTGATGACCGCCGGGCATACATAGAGCGACTTCGACCCTGTCGCGGGATGCGTCCGCACCAGAGGTTGCCGGACCGGAGGGTATTCCGCGGACTGATTGTCGACATCCTGCCCACGGTCCGGATTATGCCGCAGCCCCCACTGCCGCAGGGTTTCCAGCGAGTGCACGCCATACAGTCCCTCGATCCGGCGCTGCATCGCCGGCTCCAGCGTTCGGCAGGCGGCGGTAGCGTCGGCGAACAACGTGTCGCCACCCTCATCCGGCACGATCTCCGCGTAGAACAGCGACGCGTCGCTCGGGATCTCCCGATAGGAGCTGTCGCCATGCCATTGCTCCACACCCCGGTTGAATGAAGCCTTCATGCCGTCGCGTTCGACGTTGCCGACGCAGAACACTTCGCGATGAGCGGGCAACGTATTCTCAAACCGGCTATGGATTTCCAGTGGACCGAGGCGACGGCTGAACGCGACAAGATCACCGGGCGTCAGGTCAAGGCCAGGGACGATCAGCACGCGATAGCGATGCAGAAAGGAGATAAATTGCGTAAGCAACTCGGGACTGACATCGCCGTGGATCGGCATGCCGCTTACCTCGGCGCCGAAGGTTGGACCAATCTGGCGGACGGTAAGCGGCGCGTCCGCCTTCTGCGTCTCGGCCGTCGCCATGATTTGATCCATGCGCCTGCTGTCCCTTGTGGTGTCGATTTGTGCATCGCAGCATAAGTTCGCGGCTGAAGCAATGCGGCTCGTGGACCCCTGAGACGTGCGACCCTCCCGTGTGTTACGGTCCCTGGATGACCGCGCACCATGGAGGAGCCAATGGCTGACGGTGATATGACCTCAGGAATTGGCGCACCTGTGCGCCGGCGTGAGGATCTACGCCTGCTGACCGGCCAGGGCCGATACGGCGACGACCTCACGCTACCCGATCAGACCTACGCGGTCATGGTCCGGTCCCCGCACGCCCATGCCGAAATCGTCACGATCGACGCCGGCGAGGCATGCGCGATGCCAGGGGTGCTCGCGATGCTGACCGGTCGCGACATGATGGAGGACGGGTTGCGGCCCATTCCGCATGCGATCTGGTCGGGTCATCCCGCGGAACTTCCTCTGCCGAACACCGACGGCTCTATCGCCTCCGGCCCGCCGCATTTCTGCATGGCGACATCGATCGCCCGCCACGTCGGAGACATCGTGGCGGTGGTGGTCGCAGCCACCGTCGCCGCGGCCCGCGACGCGGCCGAACGCGTCGCGATCAGCTATCGGCCCTTGCCGTCGGTATCGCATGCCCTCCAGGCAGTCGCGGCGAACGCACCGCTCGCCTGGAACGAGGGAAAATCCAATATCTGCATCGACTCATATCTCGGCGACGCGACGGCAACCGATGCCGCGATCGCGCGTGCCTCACATGTCGTGCATTTTGAAACGTGGGTGCAGCGCGTGGCTGGCGTTCCCATGGAGCCGCGCGCCGCGATCGGCGAATACCACGCGGCGACCGGCAAATACACGCTGCATGCCGGCGCTGGCGGAGCGGTGCGGCCACGCAATGATCTGGCCGCGGTACTGGGCGTCCCCGAGAGCGACGTCCGCATGGTCATGCACGACGTGGGCGGCAATTTCGGTACCCGCGGCGCCTTCAACCCCGAATTCGCACTGGTGGTTTGGGCCGCGCGGCGGATTGGACGCCCAGTGAAATGGACCGGCGACCGCTCCGAGGCCTTCCTGGGCGATTATCAGGCCCGCGATCTGGCGGTGACCGCACAGCTGGCGTTGGATGCAGTGGGCAACTTTCTCGCGTTGCGGTGCGATAATCTTGTAAATCTTGGCGCTTACCCGGTTGGGTTCAGTCCGCTGCAGAAGGGCGCCGCGATCGTCTCCAGCACTTACCACGTGCCGTTCGTTTACGTTCGGGCGCGTGGTGCGTTCACCAACACCGCACCGACCCGGCCCTATCGCAGCGCTGGCCGGCCCGAGGTGATGTATGTGATCGAACGGTTGATCGATCTGGCCGCGCGCCAAAGCGGCATCGACCGCATCGAACTGCGCCGGCGCAACCTGGTGCCTGAATCGGCGATGCCGTATCGCAACCCGCTCGGCATGGTTTACGACAGCGGCGCCTATCATCAGGTCATGGAAACCGCGTTGCGCCTCGGCGATTGGACCGGCTTTCCCGCGCGTCGCGCGGAGGCGGCGGCACGTGGTAAACGCCGCGGCATCGGCGTTGCCAACTATGTCGACACGGCCACCGGCGTGCCGCGTGAACGGGCCGAAATGACCATCAAACCCGAAGGCGTGGTCGAGGTCGTTGTCGGCACCGGCTCCCAGGGGCAGGGACACGAGACGACCTTCGCGCAATTGATCAACGAATGGTTGGGCGTGCCGCTGGACAGCGTGCGATTGGTAACCGGCGATACGGACCGCGTGATATGGGGCGGCGGCGCGCACTCGGGACGCGCACTGCGCCTGGGGTCCATCGTGATACACGGCGCCTCGTTCGAGATCATTGAAAAAGCCACGCGGATCGCCAGCCATGTGCTGGAGGCCGATCCATCGGACATCGTCTTCGCCGATGCCCGGTTCACGGTCGCCGGAACCGATCGCTCGATCGGCTTGTTCGAGGTCGCGGCGGCCGCGCTAACTCGCAACGATCTGCCGGAGGAACTTTCCGGCAAGCTCGATGCGATCAGCGACAAGACGATCCCGGAGGCAAGCTTTCCGTACGGTTCGCACGTTTGTGAGGTCGAGGTCGATCCCGAAACGGGCGTGGTCGAGATCGTGAATTACACCGCCGTGGACGATGTCGGCCGCGCCGTCAATCCGATGATCGTGCACGGCCAGGTGCATGGCGGCATCGCTCAAGGTGTCGGCCAGGCGTTGTGGGAGCAGATCGTTTACGATCGGACGACGGGTCAGATGCTGACCGGCTCGTTCATGGACTATGCGATGCCGCGCGCCTCGGGGCTGCCATCCTACGCCACTGAACTTAGCGAAGTTCCGTCTCCGACACATCCTTTGGGTATTCGTCCGGCCGGTGAAGGCGGAACGACACCGGCACTGGGCGTCGTCGTGAACGCGATCGTCGATGCGTTGTCGGATTATGGCGTAACCCACATCGAGATGCCGGCGACCTCGGAACGGATCTGGCGCGCCATTCACGCGGCCTCGAATGAGGGCACGTGAGTGGCGAAGGCCCGCACGAACTCCTCCATTCCGGTTCATGTCATCAACCTCGAGCGCGACAAGGAGCGGCTTCGCTTATTTTCACAGAGCAACCCTCATCTCACGAATTGCATCCATTTCCCGGCCGTCGATGGGCATGCCGTGGACCGCGCCGCGTTGTGCCGCGAAGCCGTCATTTCCGACGATCTCACCTATAACAATGGTCAACTGGGCTGCGCGCTGTCGCATATCCTGCTGTGGCACCGCGCGGTCACCGACAACCACGTCGTGACCGCCGTGGAAGACGACGCGATCCTCGCCCGCGACTTCTCGCCCGCTCGCGACGAATTCATACGGCGGCTTCCGGCGGACTGGAGCATCGTGCTCTGGGGTTGGAACTTCGATCAGTCGGTGTGGGGGGAAATTCCCGAAGGAGTCGCCAAATCCGTGCTGAAATTCGATCAGGATGAGCTGCGGGAACATATCGACGAGTTTCGCCGCTCCAAAGTCGCTCACGCACCGATCCGGCTCCGACACGCGTTCGGAACTCTGGCCTACACCGTGTCGCCCGCGGGTGCCGGCGAACTGCTGAAAATATGCTTGCCGCTCACCCGGAAGTTCATTCTGTTCGAAGGCTTTGGCGTCGGGGTGCAGAACAACGGAATCGATTGCGCGATGAATGCCGCATACCCGAAACTGAAGGCCTATGTGTGCATGCCGCCATTGGCCGTATCGGAAAATCGGAAAGAGATTTCGACCACACACCAGACGATTTGATTGATGACCCTTCCGCGCTTACGCGAATTTAGTCATGGCCAGGTCACCGCGAGCCCGCCTTTATCCGGTTAATGCAATGGCCGGTCAGCATCGCGATAGGTCCCGAACACGCGATCCCAGAAAAAATCGATGACCGCGAAGTTGCTGTTCGCATGGAGATGATGCACGAAATGAAGCTGCTGCTTGCGACGATACCAGGCGAATCGTTCGAGATACGATCCCTCGACGTGATAGGCTTTATCGAAATGGACATGCGCGAAAAACGACGCGGCGGCCGCGATTGCCATCGCGATGAACAGACCCAGAGGCAATATGAAGAACATCGCCATGCCGCCCAGGGAAACAGGAATAAGAAAGTAAGGCGTGTTGTTTCCTTCGTTGCCTTGATAGACCGTCGATGCGAGATGCCCCCTGGAGTAATTGGCATGATGGAAATTGATATGGTTACGGAACAAGGGACCGCCGAGCCGGCGATGGCCGAGCCAGTAATGCATGAGAGTCTGGCCTCCGGACATGACCAGATGGGTGCCAGCGATCACGAGGCCGAACAACGGAATTTCGATCAGCGACCAGTGTATCCAGTCGGGCATCATCGCGGACGTGCCAGTACGGGAAGACCAGCGCTCACCGGGGCAATCTCCAGGTAAGGCGCCATGCTGGCTATCGTGGGTGGGCGGCCTCTCTTCGCGCGGGTTAACATCGACAAGCCCTCCTTCGCCTGGACCAGACCCGTAGCCTGTTTCCGCCCTGAGCCTCGCGAGAAGCCCTTGGGCAATACCTGGCGGATTGGATTTAACCGACTCGCGGGGAATTTTTTCGATATTGGCACTCTGACCCGAAGAGTGCTAACAATGTCGCCTGGGCGACCTATATCTTGCTTCGGCGTGGCGTTGTCCATCGTCAAAACGCCGGCCGCCCTTAAAAAAGTGGAGCAAATTCGTGAAATTCCAACCTTTACACGACCGGGTGGTGGTTCGCCGCCTCGCCGCGGAAGAAAAGACGGCCGGTGGCATCATTATCCCTGACACGGCCCAGGAGAAGCCAATGGAAGGCGAAGTGATCGCCGCGGGCCCTGGTGCCCGGGACGAAAAAGGCCACGTCGTCGCACTGGAAGTGAAGGCAGGCGACCGCATTCTGTTCGGGAAATGGTCGGGCACCGAAGTGAAGCTCGATGGCGAGGAGCTCCTGATCATGAAGGAGTCCGACATCATGGGCGTTGTGGACGGCGTCTCGGCCGCGAAGAAAAAGGCGGCGTGATCTCGCCGCGTAACTGAGCACAGGAAGGAACCATCCAATGGCTGCGAAAGACGTTCGCTTCGGCGGCGATGCCCGCCAACGCATGATGCGCGGTGTCGATACACTCGCCGAGGCAGTGAAAATCACGCTCGGCCCCAAGGGGCGCAACGTGATCCTCGACAAGAGCTACGGCGCGCCGCGGATCACCAAGGACGGTGTGACGGTCGCGAAGGAAGTCGAACTCTCCGATAAGTTTGAGAATATGGGCGCGCAGATGGTGCGTGAGGTGGCGTCGAAGACCAACGACGTCGCCGGCGACGGCACCACGACCGCGATCGTTCTGGCCCAGGCCATTGTGCGTGAAGGGACGCGGGCGGTCTCCGCGGGTTTGAACCCAATGGATGTGAAGCGCGGCGTCGACAGGGCCGTGATCGCTCTCGTCGCGGAGCTTGAGAAGCGCAGCAAAAAGATCACAACCCAGGCGGAAACGGCGCAGGTCGGCACCATTTCGGCGAATGGCGAAGTTGAAATCGGCCGCATGATCGCCGAAGCGATGCAAAAAGTCGGCAATGAAGGCGTCATCACCGTTGAGGAAGCGAAAGGCATCCAAACCGAACTCGATGTCGTCGAGGGGATGCAGTTCGACCGCGGCTATATGTCGCCCTATTTCATCACCAACGCGGAAAAGATGAATATCGAGCTGGATAATCCTTATATTCTCCTGTTCGAGAAGAAGCTGTCCGCGCTGCAGTCGTTTCTGCCGTTGCTGGAAGCGGTCGCCCAATCGGCTCGTCCCTTGCTGATCATCGCCGAGGACGTCGAGGGCGAGGCTCTCGCCACGCTGGTGGTGAACAAGCTGCGTGGCGGTCTGAAGGTCGCCGCCGTGAAGGCGCCTGGCTTCGGCGATCGCCGCAAGGCCATGTTGGAAGACATCGCAGTGCTGACGAAGGGCGAACTGATCAGCGAGGAACTTGGCATCAAGCTTGAGAACGTCACTCTGCCGATGCTGGGAACGGCGAAGCGGGTACTGATCGAGAAAGAGAATACCACGATCGTCGAAGGCGCCGGCAAAAAGGCCGACATCACAGCTCGCTGCAACCAGATCCGCGCGCAGATTGAGGAGACCACCTCGGACTACGATAAGGAGAAGCTGCAGGAGCGGTTGGCCAAACTGGCCGGCGGCGTCGCGATCATTCGCGTCGGCGGCTCCAGCGAGGTTGAGGTAAAGGAGAAAAAGGACCGGGTCGACGATGGTCTGCATGCGACCCGCGCCGCGGTCGAGGAAGGCATCGTACCGGGTGGCGGCGTTGCTCTCGCTCGCGCGTCGTTGATCCTGGCCAAACTCAAATGCGACAACGACGATCAGCGCGCGGGCATTGAGATCGTGCGCAAAGCGGTGCAAACGCCGTTGCGTCAGATCGCCGAGAACGCTGGTGAGGACGG
>JBEKGV010000095.1:0-9269 GCA_050012615.1 Acetobacteraceae bacterium
TGCGGGATCGGGTTTGGCGGCGCGGCGCACCCCGAGGTTGACGTCATGATGCCGGACCCGTCTTTCATCGCGGGACGGCGCGACCAGCTGCTCGGCCTGATCATCACCCACGCGCACGAAGACCATATCGGCGCCGTGGCGTGGCTGTGGCCGCAACTGCGCTGCCCGGTTTACGCGACGCCGTTCGCCGCCGCCGTCCTGAAACGGAAACTGGCGGAGGTCGGGCTGCTCAATCAGGTCAGGCTTCACGTCGTCCAGCCGGGCGGCGAGATCAACCTGAAACCGTTCGCGATCCGGCTAATCCGCATGTCGCACTCGATCCCGGAGGCGCAGGCGCTGGCGATCGACACGCCGTATGGCACCGTGCTCCACACCGGCGACTGGAAACTCGATCCCACCCCTCTACTGGGCCCTCCGACGGACGAGACGGCGCTGGCGGAACTCGCCAAAAAGCCGGTCCTGGCGATGATTTGCGATTCAACCAACGCGATGGTCGAAGGACATTCCGGCAGCGAGAAGGATGTCAGCCAGGTCCTGACCGCGTTGATCCGAGATCTGCGCGGGCGGGTCGCGGTGACCTGCTTCGCCAGCAATGTCGCTCGGATGGAAGCGATCGCTCGCGCCGGTTCGGCGGCGGGACGGTCGGCGGCTCTGGTCGGGCGCAGTCTGCGCAACATTGAGGCAGCTGCCCGCGAGTGCGGCTACCTCAGGAACCTGCCGCCCTTTCTGCGGGAGGAAGACGTCGACGACCTGCCCGACGAGAACGTGCTGATCCTGATCACCGGCAGCCAGGGCGAGCCACGCAGCGCGCTCGCCCGGGTCGCGCTGGACACGCATCCTCGGGTCGCGTTGGGCGAGGGCGACACCGTGATCTTCTCGTCCCGCGTCATTCCCGGGAACGAGCGGGCGATCGGCCTGGTGCAAGACAATCTGGTGCGGCGTGGCGTGAACGTGATGACGGATGCGGATCACGCCGTCCACGTGTCGGGCCATCCCGCCCGCGATGAGTTGCGGCGGTTGTATCGGTTGGTGAAGCCTCGCTTCGCGGTTCCGGTGCATGGCGAATGGCGGCATTTGACGGCGCACGCGGCCCTGGCGAAGGAGGAAGGGGCGAGGCCGATCCTGATGGAGGACGGCGATATTCTGAACCTCGCCCCCGGCACCGTTGAGATCGTCGACAGCGCTCCGGTGGGGCGTTTGGTGTTGGATGAAAACCGGCTGATCCCGATGCAGGGCGAGGTGATGAACGCCCGCCGCCGTCTGCTTTATAACGGCGTCGCCGTGGCGAGCCTCGCGATCGACCGTGCCGGCAACGTACTGGGCCAACCGAAGCTGACAGCTCCTGGGTTGCTCGAGGCCGACGATCCTGAGACGGATCTCGTGCTGGATCAGTTCCGCGAGGGGATCCTGGATTTGCCGCTCGCCACGCGCCGCGATGACGATGCGCTGCTTGAGGCGGCGCGCGCGGCGTTGCGGCGTGCGATTGGCAAGCGGCTGAAAAAGCGCCCGCAGGTCGATGTGCATTTGCTGCGGGTCTGAGCCTAGCCAAGGGGCGCTGCCCGCCCCGGGACAAGTGCTCAAGGGCATGCTTGGATCCCCGCCAAGGGCAGTGGCCCTTGGAACCATTCATTTTGGTTGTTGCTGGGAGAGGGCCGACCGTGACCTTGCAACCTCCGGGTTGACCCTCTCCCAGCAACAACCAACGGACCGCTTGCAAAGTCGCCCAGAGGCCGGGGTCGCACCGGGGGAGCGCAACCGGCTGATCAAGGTCCTGGAAACCGCTGGCATCAAGCTGGCCGGGGTCGCCTCCGATGTGTTCGGCGTGTCGGGAGGGGCCATGATCCGGGCACTGATCGAGGGTGAGGACATCCCCGAGGCCATGGGTTTCGAAGTCCAACTTTCGGAAAAGGCCGTCTGAGCGTGCGTCCGCGTCGCCAAACCCGAGCGCCACCGGGGTATTTTCATGACAGGGCCCCGCTGATACTTCTGCCCGTGGGGGGGTTGGCTGCGCTCTACTTTTGGGCCGTCTTCTTCTCGACGTTTCAATACCCCGGCTTAATCGGGATCGACTACGTGGGAGTGGGCACTGATTACATGGTGTTCGACACCGCCGTCGGTCTTGCGCGCCAGGGCGATCTGAGCACGCTCTATGACGGCGACCGTTTCACCGCGCTGCTGAACCAAAGCTTTCAGGCATACCTGCATGAGGCACTTCCATTTCGTCCATGGATCTATCCGCCATCGTTCCTGATTGTGTTGCTGCCATTCAGCCTGGCCGGCTTTTATGCGTCCTACGGGCTGTTCGAGGTTTTAACCGCCGCCGCATTGGCCGGCAGCCTCCGGATCGGAGCCTCCGGCCGGAGCCAAACCTGGTGGGCCTCCAGCGCCGTCCTGTTATGCCCGGCGGCGTCCGTCGCGGTGGTCAGCGGGCAGAACAGTTTTCTGATCGCGGCCTTACTGGTCGCCGGCGCGGGGTTTTTGGACACGCGCCCAATGCTGGCCGGCGTCATGTTCGGTCTGCTCGCGATCAAGCCCCAGTTCTTTCTGCTCGTGCCGGTCGTTTTGCTCGCGCGCCGAGCCTGGCGTGCATCCGCCGCGGCGGTGGCCATGGTTCTGGGTATGGCGGGTGCCGCCGCCGCATTGTTCGGGTCCGGCATCTGGACCGGCTGGGTCACGGTGTTCCTCGACAGCACCTCCAGTCGCGACCCGAGATGGTTCGAGAACGGCAGAGCCTGGGGCGAGAGCATCTATACATGCGCTTTTTGGTTGGGCGCCGGACCGGGCCTCGCCTCCGCCCTGCAATGGGCAGCGATCTGCCTCGCGTGCGGCTGCGTCTGGATCGCATTCCGCGGATCGATGGCGCTCGCCCCGCGTACCGCCGTGCTGCTGACGGCCTCGTTGCTCGCCGCGCCACACGCCGGAGGCTACGATCTCTTGCTGCTTGTCGCCGCCAGTGCGCTGTTTCTGTCGTATCTCGGCCAAAACGCCGGGAGAGTGGACTGGTGGCTGGGATTTTTCGCGTGGATGGAGCCCGCGTTCGGGCTGCCGGCGCAGAATGCGATCGGCCGTTTCGGTCCAGTCCTGACTCTGGCGTTACTCGGACGAATTTTTTGGCGCATCGGCGGCGGGACTCCAGGTAATCGCTTCGGCTGACCTCAGTCGGCCACTGACGAACGCGGGACCGCCAATGGAGCCTCTTCAAGCGTGGTATCGATCTCGGTCAGCGACTGCTGTCCGGTCTCGAAGCCGAAGAACAGGAAAGCGCAGCCGCACAGCGCCATCCATGCCGCGAAGTACAGGAACCCCGGCACGATCGCGTCCACTGTCGCCTGTGGCTTGATTACGTCGGACGCGCCGATCATCAGCGCGAGGCCCAACGGACCGATGATCTTGCCGAGGCCGCCGAAGCCGTAGGCCGAGCCCATGCCGGTGGTGCGCAGGCGGGTCGGCCACACCTCGGCCATGTACGGCCCGATCACAGCGAAGCCGCCGTCGTAGAAGAAGTCGGCACAAACGATCATCAGCCAGAATAACGAAACCGAACCGATCATCACGTTGTGTCCGAGGCCGGCCGCGATGATGCACGCCATTCCGCCGAACCCGAGGATCAGGCCGGATGGGCGCCTGCCAATCAACTCCGACAGTAACGAAAAACTGATCCGTCCCGCGATTCCGGCCAATGAGACCCAAAGGAAAAGATAAGCCGCGTAAGCCGGAGTGACGCCGAGTTGCAGAACGAACAGCGTCGGGGCCCATAGAATAATCCCATAACCTGCTGTCTGTGCCCCGATACTCGCCATCCAGGACACGGCGAGACTGCGAGGATACCGGAACAGGTCAGTCCACGCGGCGTTATCCCGCACCGGTATCTCGTTTGGGAGGGCCAACGTCTCCGGCGGCACTCGTAACGCCCACGCAATGGAGCGGCGAGCGTCTTCGCGGCGGCCCTGGGTCATGAGCCAATGTGGCGACTCCGGCACCCAGCCGCGGATCACCAGAGTGAAGGCCGCGGGCAGCAATCCGATCAGGAACAACCCGCGCCAGCCGATCGTGTTGGTGAAGAACGCCGCGAAGGACGAGGCGATCATGACGCCCAGCGGAATGAACACCGTTACGATACCGCCGATGAACCCGCGCATGCGAGCCGGAACGAACTCCTGCACCAGCGGCAGATCGACGCAGTAAAGGCCGCCCACGCCGAAACCGACGAAGAAGCGCATGACCGACAGGTAAATCCATCCGTTGTCGGGCGTGAAATACAGCAGGCCGCTGGCGATGGAGAAATTCAACACCGTCAGGATGAACACCTGCCGGCGTCCATACACGTCCGCGATGCGGCCCCAGATGAACGCGCCAAGTATGGCGCCTATGCCGGACGACAGCAAAATGATCGCGGACTGAAGGCCGGTGAGTTGCCAAGGCTTGATGATGAACGCCAGCACGAAGGCAATGAGAAAATAATCGAAAAACTCCAGCATATCGCCGATGATCGCGGCCGCCACGATCTTGATTTGGTTACGGGTCAGCGATCTGGCTTCGTCAAGGCGGGCGAACATCGGGGTCTCCTCGGGTCGATATCTTGCTTCTTATCGGTCCGGCGTGTTTGATCCGGGCCGTGAGCGATCCCCCATGCACACGTCTTTGGAGGTTGAGGTCAAGAGCCGGGACGGTACCAACCGGCGAATGGATTGGCCCCTCGGCACGTGCACCCAAACGTCATCCCCCGGCTCGTCCGGGGGACCTGTCCGCGGCACTGCGTTGGAATAGGTGGCCCGGACGAGTTTATCCCTGCGAAGGCGGGGGCCGGGCCATGACGTGGTTAAGCGACTGTGCCGACCAGTCAGTCGTTCGGGCGATTGTGATTAGTCGAAGCGCTTCCGGATTCGATCTTGTCGTTTTAGTTTTAGATCAAAAGCGCGCTCCGTTGGTTGTCGCGTGAATAATCCGTGACGCTTTGACATGCGCCTTTCCCTTCCCGGTACGACTCGCGCCGGTGCGGTCGTCTCCATCCAATTCGATGACCGGGCGATCGAGGCGCTGGAGGGCGAAACCGTCGCCGCCAGCTTGTCGGCGGCTGGGATCGTTACGTTTCGCCGCACGATCGGCGGCGCCCCGCGCGGCCTGCACTGCGGCATGGGTGCCTGCCAGGACTGCGTCGTAACGATCGACGGCCGCATCGGCCAGCGCGCCTGCGTGACATCGGTGCGAGCGGGAATGGTCGTCAGTTCCGAGCCGCCGGCCAGGCTCGCGTCGATCCAAGGCGCACACGCGCCCGAGGAACGCTCGGCCGGCATTCTCGTGGTGGGCGGCGGGCCAGCCGGTCTCGCCGCAGCGACCGCCGCCGCTGAGGCAGGTGCGAACGTCGTGTTGCTGGATGAGCGGACCGCGACCGGCGGGCAATACACCAAGCCGTTAAGCGCCGCCTTTCACGACACGACGCCCGACGCCCGGTTCCGGCTCGGCCGGCTGATGAAGGAGCGCGCGGTCCGGGCCGGCGTGACGATCGAGACGGAGGCGCTCGTCTGGGGTGCGTTCGCGCCTGACGAAATCGCGGTTCTGTTGCGCGGTGCCGCTGTGAGGTTTCACCCGAGCCGGCTGATCCTCGCGACCGGAGCCCATGAGCGGCCAGTGCCGATCCCGGGATGGACGCTGCCCGGCGTGCTTACCACGGGCGGACTGCAAACGCTGGTCCGTGCGCAACTTGTGTGTCCGGGCCATCGTGTGTTGCTCGCCGGCACCGGGCCGTTGAACTTGCAGGTCGCATGCGAATTGATCGCGCGCGGCGTGCGGCCGGTCGCGGTGCTCGACAGTGCGCCCGCGCCTTGGTCAGGCTCGTGGCTTGCCGCGGCGAGGATGGCGACTGCCGCACCCGGCCTCGTGGCGGAGGGAATGCGCATGTTGTGGACGCTCCGGCGCGCGGGCGTTCCGGTTTCATGGTCGACCGGCCTGGTTCGCCTGACCGGGTCCGATCGGGTCGAGGCGGCGGTCCTGCCCAACCGAACCATCCAAGTCGACCTCGTCGCGCTGAATGCCGGGTTTCAGCCGGAGGTCGGGCTCGCCCGGGGGTTGGGCGTGCCGCATCGTTTCGTGGACAGCGGTCTTGGTCACCTGGCGACGGAAACCGGCGAGGACGGCCGCACGCCGGTCGGCTCGGTCTTCGCCGTCGGCGACGGTGCGGCATTGGGCGGTGCGCGTGTGGCGATGGCGCGTGGCCGGCTCGCCGGTTTGGCCGCCGCACGGGACCTCGGTCATGTGGCGCCGGAGGATAGCGGAACACGCGGGGAACTGCGCCGCGCTCTGGCGTTTCAGGATGCGCTCTGGCGATTGTTTCCTCTGCCGCCGGTGCGCGCCGATTTAATTCCGGATGATACGATCGTTTGCCGGTGCGAGGAAGTCACGGCCGGAGCTCTGCGCCGCGAGCTCGCGGCGGGTCTCATGTCGTTGGCCGCGTTGAAGAAGGCAACGCGGGCCGGCATGGGGCGGTGTCAGGGTCGATTCTGCGCGGCAACGGTCGCCCGTCTGTGTCCCGGCGTGTCCGAACCGGACGGTTTCGCCGCACCTCGTGCTCCCGTGCGGCCTGTTCCCGCGGCACCTTTGATGGCGGAGGCTCCCGAGTTCCAGGCCCAGTTGCTGGAGGATTTGACACCGCCACCTCGTTCGGAGGGCGTTTCGAGCGAGCGGCTCGCGGCTCAGATCGTTGTGGTTGGCGGCGGCATCGCGGGTCTTTGTACGGCCTATTATTTGGCCCAGGGTGGGGCGGATGTACTGGTTGTGGATCGCGATGAGGTCGGGATGGCGGCCAGCACCGCCAACGCGGGCAGTCTGCATGTGCAGCTCCTGTCCTATGATTTCACCAACGAGACACCTGAGGATGGTGGTCCGGCGGCGCACACCTTGCCGCTGGCGCCGCGCAGCATCGCGCTGTGGAAGGAGATCGGCGCCGCGGTCGGCGAAACGCTTGGGATTCGCACGGAGGGCGGCCTGATGCTCGCCGAGGACGCGGCCGGCATGGACTGGCTACGCCGCAAATCGGCCATGGAACGGCGCTGGGGCATCGAGAGTCACGTGCTTGGCGCCAGCGAACTTTTATCCATCGCTCCGGCTTTGTCGGAACGGATGGTGGGCGCCGATTTCGTTCCGGCCGAGGGATATGGCGATCCGTTACGCGGCACGCTCGCCGTGCGAACCTTGGCGTTACGGCATGGCGCGCGGATGCTGACCGGGGCCGAGGTGCGGTCGATCGCGCGCGAGGGCTCGCGCAAGGGGGCGCACTGGGTGATCGAAACGCCTCGACACCGTATCGATGCCGGCACAATCGTCAACGCCTCGGGTCCCTGGGCCGCGCGGATCGCGAGGATGGCGGGACTGAATTTGCCGGTCACCGGAACGGTGCAGCAGGTGATCGTGACGGAGCCGGCTCCTGTGCTGACGCGTCACCTGATCGCGCTCGCGAACCGGCATTTGTCATTGAAGCAACAGGCCAGCGGCGGGTTTCTGATCGGCGGCGGCTGGTTCGGCGGCTATGATCCCGGCTCCGGCCGGACCCATAATCTGCGGCGCGGCATCGAGGGCAATCTTTGGGTCTGCGGCCGTGTGCTGCCCGCGCTGCACGGGTTGGCGATGATACGCACCTGGACCGGTATCAATCCCTCGATCGACCGCGCGCCTGTATTGGGAGAGGCTCCGGGTCTGCCCGGCTTCTACAACACCGTGACCGCGAATGGTTACACATTGGGACCGATTGTCGGGCGGATGACCGCCGAAGCGATATTGCACGGGGAGGCGATCGATCCGCATTATCGGTTGGAACGGTTCGGTTAGCACACGGCCTGTAGGTCGGTCACCATGGCGCTCCACACCGTACCGGCGACACGCTGGATCAGGCGGCGGTCCGCGCTGATCAGCGTGCCGCCGCGCTGTTCTCCAAGAGCCAGATAGAAACAATCGTATGCCGGATGATCCAGCAGGCTCGACAGCGCTGCTGCGCGTGGTGCCAGCGGTCCGGTCGGCACCAGTTCATCCAGGATCATTGGAAGCCGCGTGACGGCAGCGATTTGCTGTGCGGAATGCATCATGCCCCGGCGTGGTAATTTCCATGTGGCGTTGCAGACCTCGGGCATGATGAGGTCGGGAGCGATCAAAATATCGCCGCGCGACAGCAGTGCGCGGCCTCCTTCGATCCGTTCTCCTCAAGAAACCATTCTGGCGCGACGCTCGCGTCAACGACGAGGATCACCGCTCGTCGCGTCCTTCCCGCACGATGCCTTCCGCGAGCGTTCGAGAACCCGCGGGAGTCAGAGCGCGAATTACAGTCAGTTCGTCGACCAACGCGGCGCGGGGCTTTCGAGCGGCTTCTGTCAGGACCTGCGAAGTTCTGCTTCCAGGGAACGGCCGTGGTGCGCCGCTCGCTCCTTCAGGGACTGAAGGACGACATCATCGACGCCGCGGATAAGGACCTGTCCCAATTGCGTATCCTTTAGTGCCAGCACAGTTGCTATCGTTTACGCGGGTCCGCGTCAATGCGAATCAGGGTTTGTCGAACGTCTTGGTTTTCATCGGGAGGAGGGTGGACGTTGCCCCGCGATTGGTGGAAACTGCGTGAGGTTCCGGCACTGGGGGGCAGTAATGATCAGATTGCTCGTCTACTCCTTGGTTTGCGTGATCATGGGGATTTGCGTGACCGCAGGTGCCGGTTCCGTGTTGGCGCGGACGCTGTCCGTGGTGATCGACCACCGGTATGACGCCGATTTGGTGAAGCTGGCATGTCTGCCAGACATGGAACAATCGTGCGTCGATGGTAAGGTACGTGACCTGACGACATTCGAAGATACGATACGTGCGCATTTGGCCCAGGGATGTGGCGATATCTCCGTGGTTAGGACCGGAGAGCCTGCTGACCCGTATTGGGATCTGCTCATCGATTACAATTCGAAGACGTTCAGATTAATAAAGGTCCATGATCCGGCGAATTTCTCCTTCTATACCGAGGGTGGTTCCGCATCTGCCATCGCCAAAAAAATATGTTCGATGATTAAGCAAAAGGGCGCCGCGCAAAACTCCAATTAGGCACTGTTCTTTAAACGTCATCCCTGGACCAGCATTATGGGCGCTAAATTAATGGGCGCGCATTTCATGCGTCATCGCCGGCGCCGACCCGGCCATCAATCGCCGCACGTGGCTCGCCAGATGGACGGGTCAAGCCAGGCCAAGATGACAAACGTAGAGTGCGCCGATCTTAACCTGGCGCCATCACTTAAAGAACGACCGGG